>CALURS010000018.1 GCA_944323215.1 Candidatus Gastranaerophilales bacterium
ATATTATCTAATGTCAAGTTCCCGTCACTTATTGTCAGCTTACCTTCCCATTTGTCCGTTAAGCCGTCTAATGTTACATTACCTCCGTTTATGTTTAATGTTGAATCTGATTCTATAGCAACATCAACTTCAGAACTAATTTGAGATGTTCCTGTTAAATTTAAAGTAGAATTATCTAAAACAAGACTACCATCTTGGGCAACAAGATTTGAAGCGTCATCAGTTACTATATTTTTAAGCGTTAAACTTGATGAAGCATTATCCATGACAATTTTTCCGCCCCAATTGTCAGAAGCATCAAGATTTAAAGAGGCTCCTGATAAATATAGCGTTGCGTCTTGTCCTATATCTAGTGCAACAGCTTCAGCTATTGAACCATCTCTTAAAGAAATTATTGTTGTACCATCAAGAATTAAATTCCCTTGTTCCGCTATCAATGTTCCTACCGGAGATGTATAATCCACAAGCCTTAGAGTACTATTTGCAGATGTCAATTCAATTGCTCCATCCCAAATATCTGCTGTTGCAGAATTGTCATTAATTGAAACAGAGGCATTTCCAACTTTCAATGTTGAACCTGCTTCTATATTTAAAATTGAATCCTCAATAATATTTCCACTCTCCATTACAAGAGTAGAATTATTTGTAACGCCCAATTTATTATTTGAACTATCTGTTATAATACCAACTGAATTTTGACCGGAATTAGAAATATTCAATTCAGAATTATTATTTAAAGTAATAGAACCACCTTCAATAACACCATCCCTAGAATTAAATGTAGAATTATCCATAACAAGCTGTGCTTCATTATGAGAGTAGGAATTACCAAGTGTAATATCTTTTACAGTCAAACTCCCAGAATTGTCAATAGACCCAAGTAACGTATCTTCTGATGATAAATAAACATCACTACCTTGTAATATAGACAATTTTGAATCTGCCGCTAAATTAACATTAATAGCATCAGCAACAGATAATCCGTCTAAAGTTAAATTTGCACCATCAATACTTAAACCACCAGAACTAATTTTATCAATATCAGTTAATGTTAAATCAGAAAGGATAATCAAAAGTGAATCTGAAGAATTTTGGATATAAGCACCTGTTTTATTAACGCCATCAAAAGTGACATTCGCACCACTGTTTGATAAATCCCCAGCCAAAATGTCACCTGTATTTAAAATCAAATTACCATCTGAAATCGAAATATCACCCGAGAAATCAACATCAGCTTGTGCATTAATATTTGTACCGGTACCTAAAGCTAAAGATGCACCATTTGTTACATTAATAATATTATTAGTATTATCCGCTGTATTTATTACAGCACTATTATTAGCAGAATTATTAAAGCTTATTCCGGAATTATCAGTTAAATTAACTTCAGCATTATTAATAATAGAACTGCCAGAGTTAAGAACAAGCTGAGCAGAATCAGATATATTCAAATTACCACCGTCTTGTGAGTATATAGAAGATGCAGAAGTGGTTTTACCTTGCGAAAGATTTAAAGTCCCCTTATTATTAATACTGCCCCTCCAAGTATCATTTTGCCCAACGTTAGCAATAGACCCCTCATCAATATTCAAACTTGCATAATTATTAATATTAAGAGCGACATCAGAAGCAACTTCGACACCATTAATCAGATTAAGATTTCCGTACATATTAACAGTACCGCTAGCTAAATTATCATCTCTGTTCAAATCAAATTCTGAATAAAAATTAACGATACCACCATCAATATTAAGACTTCCTGTCCTGTCAATATTAGTCATAATATTAATAGTACCTGCCAACGCTCCAATATTACCTGCCCAAATATCAGCATCGTCAAGCGTTAAAGTTCCACCATCAACATTTATAGAAGAACTTTCTGCCAAACTTAAATTAACATCTTCGCCAACCGTTCCGGCAGAAATTGTAAGTTGTCCTACCGTTTGCCCTACACCTACATTTAAACTTCCGGCTGTTACACTATCTCCAAAAGAATTCAAGTCAAAACCTTCACCAGTAATATTTGTCACTGCTGTGGAACTCTCTTGAACAAAACTTCCTGTCTTTGTAACATTATCAAGATTTAACTCTGAAGAATTAATTATTGTACCATTCCAAGTATCGTTGTTATTAAGATTAACCGTTCCTTCAGATATATTTAACTCTGCTCTGTTTGCAACATTTACAATTGATTCACTGTTTATAACTGACTCGCCATTTAAAATAACCTTTCCTGAATTTATACCAATAGTATTTTCTGTATTATCAGTTATTATTTCGACATTATTATCAGAACCGGAATTAAAATCTACAAGAGAACTATCATTTAAATAAACAGAGCCGTTAATAGAAGAACCTGCTTCTGATAAATGTAACTCAGAAGAATTCAGCTCTAAAATACCTCCGGATTGAACATAATCTGAATTCAAAATATAATCTCTAAGTGTTAATTTTCCATCTCTTAAATCAAGAGTTCCATTGATATTATCAACATCAGATAAAGTTAAATTTCCACCATCAATGATTAAAGACGCATTATCATAAACGTTAACTTTAACTTCATCAGCAACAATACCATTAGAAAGAGTAAAATCAGATAATGTCCCTTCAACATTACCTATATTTAATAAACCTTGAGAAATAGAATCCGAAGAATTTGATAAGTTAAACCCTTGTCCTGTTACATTTAATACCGAATTTGTATCATCTTGGATATAAACAGAATCGGTATTTTTACTCATACCATCAACATTCATTGTTCCACCGGTATTATGGATATTTCCACCCCAATTATCACCAGAATTGATAGTAACATTTCCACTATCTGTAATATTGATATTAGAGCCTGACTCGAGAGATAAATTTGTATCCGCACCAATTGAAGAACCGGTAGAAATATCTAAAGTTGAATTACCGGTAATATTAAAATCACCCCCATTAGAATTTACAATTCCATTAGAAGATAATTTATCATAATTTAACGTGCCACCGGTTTGTGTAATCGAACCATTCCAAGTATCTCCAGTATTCAAAGATAATGAACCACCAGAGAGTTCAATAGTCGAATTTTTATTGATACTAACCTTCGCACCATCCTCAATAGCCCCTGCCGATACACCTAATATTGTTGAAACTGAGCCATCTCCAATAATTATAGAACCAGCAGAAATATTATCTAATGAATTATTTAATACAAAGTTTTCACCAGTAATCGTTGTAATAGCATTAGTTGCCGACTGAATTAAAGCAGCCGTTTCTGATTTTGAAATATTATCTATATATAAACGACCATAACCTGATGTTAAATTAATATTTCCTGAAAATTCATCACCCTCATTCAAATACAAACTTGAGATTTTAGATGAAGAAGAGCCAGCAAGAGTGTAGGAAGCCCCCTCTTTAATACTAACATTATCCTCAGCAGCAACTGTACCATTTATATGAGTAAAATTAGAACTATTATCAATGACTAAACTATCCCCACGACCGCTAGTCGTTAAATCAGCCTTATTATCATCAAGTCCATTTGCTATTGTAAGAGAAGAAGTATCACCACTTGAGGCAAATCTAATAACAGAACTATCCTTTATAGAAGATCCCTCATTGAGTACTAAATTAGTTCCATCAGTCAAATTAAGAGTTCCCGCAGTTTGGTTGAAAGAAGATGTAGCGGAAGTTTGCTTATCAACTCCAACTAAATTGACCGTTCCACCGGATTGTTCAATATCACCATTCCAAATATCATCAGCAACACCAGTACCTTGGTTAATAGTTAACCCACCGTATGAAGCATTATTATTGCTTACAGAAATAGTTGCCCCTTCATCTAAAGTTATCTCAACAGCTCTGTTAATATAAGAAACCGTACTAGTAAGATTAAGTACCCCAGAATGAACATCCAAAAATCCACCAGTAGCTGCTATATTTCCGCCAGAGGTTAAGTCACTATAATCAAAAAGTCCTCCATCATTAAGTGTAATTAAAGTTCCACTAGCCCAATTATCACCTTGGTTGAAATATACCTTTCCTCCAGAAGAAATAATAATATTCGCACTACCAGTCAAGCTAACTTCCGTGCCGGAATTTATATAAGAATCACCTTCAACATTAAGTATACCTTTACCTGATGTTCTATATACGCTTAACCTTCCGCCATCTGCATATATATTTCCATTTTGAGTTAAAGATGTATAACTTAATGACCCATCCGTAAGATAGATATCGCCTTCCCAAACATCCCCAGAATTAATAGTTGCAGAACCACCACTGATATGGAGCTCTGAAGTATCGGCTACATTCACCCTTGTATTAGAAACTATCTGTGAACCTGTACCAAACTCTATCTTTGCATTTTCGTTTAAATTCAAATTTCCGGTTTGAGAAACTAAAGTTCCGTTATCTCTATCAAAACCCGAAAGATTTAATGTTCCGCCAGCTTGTTCGATTGTGCCTGTCCAATCATCACCTGTTGTAGAATTCAATGAAACGGTACCATCTGCAATAGACAACGTTGAATTATCATCAATAGTAACATTAGCTGTTTCTGCTATTGAACCATCAGTTAATTTTAAAGTTGAACCGTTTAATATACTCAAAACAGAACTTGTACCATCATTTGCGTAAAGTTGAATTGCATTTGTATCTAAGCCGTTTGAAATAATTAAAGAGCCTGAATTTTGTAAATACCCCAAACCATCAGTAATATATGATTCTTGAGTATTTAGATTTAGATAAGAATTATCAATATATAAAGTTCCGCCATCTTGAGTATAATAATTTGTTGCTGTAGTTGTTTTATTAATAGCATCAGACAACGTAAGGGAACCGCTTCTTAAATTAACGCCACCCGACCACGTATCATTATTATTCAGATTTAAAGCCGCTCCTCTAATATTGAGATCAGAACCATAATCTATAGTAACATTTGCTTCTTTATTAATACTACCGCCTGTTAAAGTCAAATTGGAATCTTGATACACAGTTAAATTATTTAAAGATGAATCTGAAGTTGTTATACTAGCCGAATTATCATAAGCATTATCAAAAACTAACATAGAATTATTTGATAAACTGATATTTCCGCTTGATACGTAAGACTCAGGAGTATTAAGCTGCAAAGAAGAACCATTAAGAATGAGATTCCCGTCTGTTTGTGTATATGTTTTAGAGATATCTGTTGAATGATATCCATCCTTTATATTTAACGTACCACTCAACAAATTAAGATTTCCGTTCCAAACATCTTCACCTGAGAGGTAAACACTTACCCCAGTTCCATTAAGATTAAGGGTAGAGCCTGCATCTATAGTTACAGAAGCAATTTCATTAATTATCCCACCAATAAGTGATAAAGTAGAATTATCTTCTAAAAGCAGAGTATTAGTTGTCGTATCATTTAAATTAACTGTACCGGAATTTTCAGCACCATTGCTGAAAGTTATTGACGAATTTTGATTAAGATTTACTGTCCCACGAGAAATAACAGAAGAATCATTTAATGTTAAGGAAGTAGAATTTAGGTTTAAAGTTCCGCCGTCTTGATTATACAATACAGAGCTATCCGTAACGATAGAACTATCATCATTAAAATTATTAATTGAAATATCTCCGGAATGTAAAGTAAGTGAACCATTCAATGAATCCGTAGCATTATCTAAAACAACACTTGCACCAGAAACAGATAATTCAGAACCGGAATTTATATCAACAACAGTTTGTTGAGAAATATTTCCACCTTGAATATCATAACTCGAATTGTTAGTCAAAGTTAAATTATTATCAGTTGTATCAGTAGAAATGAAATCAGTTTGATTACTTTTTCCATTAGAAATAGTTAGCGCTGAATTTTGAGTAAGACTTATATTTCCACCATCCAAAATATCATTTTCATTATTGAGTTCAATATTAGAGTTAATAATATCGAGAACGCCACCAACTTGCGTAAAACCTGATGTTTTATCAATATTTTTAAGTAATACATTTCCTCTAAAGAGAGCAATAGTTCCATCCCAAATATCAGTAGCCGAATCTAAAACTATAGATGCACCCTGCACCTGTAAATCACCACCAATATTTAAAACTGCGTTTTCATATATATTACCACCGTTTAGGACTAAGGATGAACCATTAGCCAAAACAACACTTGAAGCAGTTTCTTGATCAGTAGTAATACTTGCATAATTATTTCTGTTATTTTGGTAAGTAATATTTGCATCATTAGCCAAATTTATTGTACCACCCTCAGTATAAGACCCTTCATTTAAAATAATCGATGAAGAATCAAGACTTAATGAGCCTTTAGAACCTAATGTACCTTGTTGATAAATAATATTATCATCAGTAACAATATCTTTACCTTTGACAGTAAGGTTACCATCAGAAATTACCGCACCACTCCAAGTATCTTGACTGTCTAAAACAACAGATGCTTGTTCGTGCAGTGTAAAAGAAGAACCGGAATCAACAGAAATATTAGCATCTTCTGATAAATTACCAGAAGTCATTGCAAATGATGAAGAATTTCCAATATGCAAACCATTTTCACCATCGTTACTGATTTGTGCACTATTACTTAACCCATTTAAAATACTAAGATTTGCACCATTAATGAGAGAAACAGTTCCCCCATATATTGCAGAATCAGCATTATCAAGAGAAAGATCTGAATCATTAAGTGTAAGAGACCCTAAATATTGGACATAATTTTTCCCTTCACTGGACAAGATCTGTTGCCCAATAATATCGAGAACCCCGTTTGTTAATTCAATCGAGCCACCCCATACATCATTTTCATTAATAACTAATGATGCAGATGAGGAATTCAACGCAAATTTTGAACCGGATTCGATATTTACCTGAGCATTTTCATTTACCGCACCACCAAGCATTGTGAAAGTTGAATTTTCCGTAATATTTATTTTATTGGAAGTAGTATCAGAAGTATTAAGAGACGAAGACGACACTTGAGAATTTTTTATAGTCATCTCTGAAGAATTTGCAAGGTTGAGATTTCCACTAACAAGAGATGAATTATTCCCATCAAATGCTACACTTGAATTATCCAAATTCAATGTTCCTGAGTTAACATCAAGACTCCCTGATGAAAAATCTTTATCATAAAGATTAACAGTTCCACCACTAATTTCTATGCTACCAGAATAATTATCGTCGGAATCAACGTTCAAAACCGCATCAGTACCGGATACATTAATACCGGAACCAGAATCAACATTTAAGGCAGCTTCCTTTTCTATAAGACCATCACTTAAATTTAACTTTGAAGAATTACTTATATTTACAGTATCACCGTTAGAGGCATTTAATCCCGTAGTAGACTCTTTTCCGCTTTGAATATTTAATACGGAAGAACCATCAAGATTAATACTACCACCAGTAACATCAGATGATGAGTTAATAGTAAATTCAGAGTTCTGCAGATTTAAACTTCCTGCAGTCTGATTATATGAATTGGGGTTATAATTTAACCCATCAATATAAATTTTTCCGCTATTGCCAACAAGAGCAATTCCGCCTTGAATATTATCATTTGAATTGATAGATAAGCTTCCAGAAGTAACTTGAAGCAAAGTGTCAAGTGCCGTATTAATAGCTACTTCTGAGGATATAGAAGAAGCCGCATAAGTTGTAGAAAGTATATCAAGAGTGCCACTCAAAAGTTCAATTACACCACCCGTTGCCTGAACACTAAAGCCGGAAGATGCATCCTGTAAGTACAACGTACCATTTTGAAGTTGAATACTGGAGTTAGACCTAAAATTATCGTCACTTCCAACGTATAATTCCCCACCATTTAGCAAAATAGATGAATAACTACGGATATCAAGTACCACATCTTGCAAGATACTAGAACCCGAATGAAGTGTTAAAGTTGTAAAACCAGCATATGAACCTTGGTTCATCATTATTTTTCCGGTTGTAGCCTGCAAAATCCCGTTAGCTACACCCGTAGTTCTTGCAGTAACGGAAAGAGTGCCACCATCTAAAATAAGTAGGTCACCCGCATCAATATTCCAAGAATAGCTTTTCCCACCATATGTAATATTTCCGGTCGTTGTATTTGCAGTAGCAGTTCCTGAATCAACAGTAGTAGTAACAGCAAAAGAATATTCCTGCTGCAAGCATATAGCCATTATTGCAGCAGCTATAATCAAAATTTGCTTTTGCTTACTACTTTTCATATACAACTTTGCACTACTTCCCAATCTAATTATAGTATATTTTAACTTAACCCAAAAGGGTTTGTAAATCATTTATAAAGATTAGATAAGATGATTTGAGTTTTAAAATACATTTTAAGAAAAATCCTGTAAACAGTTGATGCAATATACATCAAGTAATAATAATATAAAGATGGGATATTAAGGGATGATATGAGCAGTTCTATATTAAGCAGTGTATTTCTAAATGATGTATATGAACAATATAGTTGGATAGAAAAATTATTTTCTCCAATACTACAGTCGTCTTCAGATGAATTTTTCTTTGAGGGGCTAAAATTCAAGCTTATCTCGATAAGTCAAAATATGAATATTCTCTCTCAAAATGAAACTTTTTTCGTCACCAAAATAAAGATTAACAAAAAGAATGATATGTTTATTCGTATTTCACAAGATACAATAAATGTAATTCTAGACAAAGTTTTAGGCAACTCAAATAAGGGATTTGAGCTAACTGAAGTAACAGAATTAGAAGCAAAAATAATAACAGCGTTCAATGATTTTCTATATGAAAAACTTGCTCCGAATTTCAAAATAGAACGTGATAAAAAATATACTGAGACTTTACATTTAACATTTTTTGTAAAAAACGAGTTATCAGAAGATGCAGCAAAATTTATTATATCACTGCCAAGAGATATCCTTATTCCCCCTAAGAAAGAGCCCAAAGAGCAAAAAATCAATGAACAGTTTTTTGCGCAGGCATTAGTAGAAGTAAATCTATTTGTAGGAAGTACAAGATTCCCTTTATCTGAAATAAAGCGACTGGATGTTGGTGATATTGTAGTTTGCGATCACAGCAAAGCAAACAATATGCATCTTTTTGTAGGTAACACAGTAATAAAAGATATAAAAATAAAACCGGAGATGAAATTAATAGTCCCATTAGAAAACAATGGAGGAAACGAAATGAGTGAAGAAAATACTAATCTGTGGGATAGTATTCAAGTAGATATGACAGCGGTATTTGAAAAAGTCAAAATACCATTAGGCGAATTAAAAAATATAGAAGAAGGGATAGTTGTTGATATCAGTTCTGTATACGACAACAAAGTTTACCTTCAAGTTGGAGGAAAAACTGTAGCATACGGCGACTTAGTAATAATAAATGACAGATACGGAGTAAAAATAGATGGTGTAAATCCTCAAGCAACAGGGGAAAATCAAGCTGATACAAACAATTTTCCGGAAGTAGAATCAAACGAAACCGAAAATAAAGAAGATTTTGATTACAGCGATTTTGATCCAGACAATTGATGACTTTTAAAAAACTGGAGTTAATAAAGAAAAATGGACATGGGATATTTAACAAATTTTATAGTCTACGCTTTTGCAATGTCAGGAGTAATGCTTATTGCAGTAAGCATATATAAAAAAATTTGCGGTGTTAATAACAACATAAAAGAGGGCAAGCTCTTGAGTATTCAAGATAAACTTTCAATAGCTCCGAGAAAAAATTTATATGTTGTAAAAGCCGGAGAAGAATACTTTTTGGTAGCTGGCGACACAGAACGAACAACAATGCTGTCAAAGTTAGATATCAACAACAAAACTCATTTAGAAAACAAATATCCGGAATATCACACCAACGAAACTTATAAACTAAAAGAAAATGATTTTAGCATAACAAATAAAAGAATTCTTCAACGCATAAATGAACAATTTAAAAACTAAATAAAAGTAGGGAAAATAAAATGGAAAATGTTTTAAAAGATTTAAGTCCTGTAATACAATTACTGATAGTAATGGCATCATTCTCAATGCTGCCGTTTATCTTTTGCTGTATGACATCATTCTTACGATTTATCATAGTATTCTCTCTACTAAAATCTGCAATGGGTGTCCAAGTGCCACCAGCACTTGCAACAGTCGGTCTATGCTTAATATTAACCTTCTACACAATGGGAGGAGTCTTTCAGCAAATGTATGAACGAGGTTCTGTACCATATCAAAAAAATCAAAATATGATAATGGCAATAAATGAAGGCTCAAAGCCTTTAAAAGAATTTATGATGAAACAGACCAGAGAAAGCGACTTAGCATTTTTTGTTGAATTAAAGCGTAAAACACCACCCAAAACGCCTGATGAAATAACTATATGGGAAGTTGCTCCTGCATATATATTGAGTGAGTTAAAAACAGCATTTGAAATCGGATTTATAATCTATGTCCCGTTTATAGTACTAGATTTAGTTGTTGCAAATATTCTTTTAGCATTAGGTATGATGATGTTATCACCAACAATTATATCTTTACCGTTTAAACTGCTTATATTTATCGCCGTAGATGGCTGGGCGTTAATAGTACAAGGTCTGGTACAAAGTTACAATTAGGAGAACGATTTATGGAATTACTGGCAAATTTTTTAGCAAAAGGTTTTATGGTAATGCTATCGATTTCAATGCCCATTGTACTAACAGCTGCCGCCGTTGGACTTATAATTGGTGTTCTTCAAGCAGTAACACAAATTCAAGAACAAACAATTGTAGCCGCTCCTAAAATTTTACTTGTATTTTTAGTCATAATAATTGGCGGTTATACATTTGCAAATAGCCTGATAAACAACTTTCAAGAAGGTGCGAACTTAGCATTTAATGTAATCCCGAAAGAAGAAACCTATGTTCTGCCCGCAGATTACCATAAATATACAAAACCTGATATGGATGCAACAGGTATAAGTAAATTATCTACACCTGATATAAGGCACTTAATGGAATACCTAGGCAGAGCACTATTAACAATACTTGTCATATCAATGCCTGTAGTAATAGTTGCAGCTGGAGTCGGTTTAGTAATCGGTATTGTACAAGCAGTAACACAAGTTCAAGAACAAACAATTGTAGCAGCACCTAAAATATTCATGGTATTTTTGGTAATAATCCTACTCGGTTTTGGATTCATTAGAATTCTTGAAAACACTTTTACTCAAGGATACACTTTAGCCTTCGAAGTCACACCGAGGGAAAATGCATATGCTCTACCCGCAGATTATTTCAAATACACTACTCCTTTTGAAAGTGAAATGAGTGATTCATTCAAAAACAAACCAACACTTAATGAAATAATGAAAAATCCGGGAAAAGTCCCTTTTATTGACAGGCAGCAAAAGATTAAATACGATGTAAACCGTAATCCACCTATGCCTAAACCTAATTTTGTAGAAACAAATAAAATACTTGGATGGTAAATATGAAAAACGTGCTATTAATATTAGTTATGATAATAATTTCACCAATAGCCTATGGTTATGATGATTTTTTTATTACGTCAGATAACCCAATTACTAAAATAGAAAACAAAACGCCGGATATTATTTCTGTTAAAGAAGTAACTACATTAATGAATGAAAGAAATATCATAATAATATCAATAAAAAAAGAAGGATGCGGAATATTCAATTTAACATCAAATGAAAAACAAAGTGAAATAAAAATAACAATAAAAGATAACAAAGTAAATATAAGCACAAGCGACTACAATTATTACACTTTAGATAAAGCACCAGGAGTTTTTGAACTGGACCCACCACCTATAAATATTAAAAAGGGGAAAGAGGTAAAGCCTTCAGGTGAAATAACATCCTTAGAACATATTGGAGAGGAAGAATAAAGATTGGAACAAATACTTTCAGGAATATCAACATTATTTCCGCAATTTACAGCATACTTTTATGCCGGAGTTGTAGTATTTGCGAGGTTAGCAGGCTTCGTAAGATTTGCACCTGTTTTTCACCGTTCTGACATAATCCCTTTAGTAAAAATAGGATTCGTTTTCCTTTTTACACTAATGCTTACACCATTATTAAATCCCCCAAAAGTTCCGGACGGAACATCCTTAGCACTTTTAGTAATATTGAATATAACTTGCGGAGCTATAATCGGATATACAGCGAGATTACTAATACTTGCTATCGAATCTGCGGGAGATATGATAAACACACAAATGGGTCTATCATCAGCAATGGTAATGGACCCTTCAACAAACAGCCAGACAGCTCTTTTAAGTAATTGCCTTACTTTACTTGGTACAATCATTTTTATACATATTGGTGGATTATATTGGATGTTTAAAGCTTTAATTAGAAGCTTTGAAATATTCCCTTTGTATGCATCAAGTTTACCCTTAAATGAAATAATAAACATGGGACATCTAATCACTATGACATCAAATGTATTATATATTGGGCTCCAGATTGCCGCACCGATATTATTAGCAACCTTAGGGCAAGATATAATTCTTGGTATTATTTCAAGAACAGCCCCTCAAGTAAACGTATTTCAGTTAAGTTTCTTATTTAAACCTGTATTTGGTGCAGCTATTATGATTTGGATTCTACCAATGCTAATAAATGTAATAAGCGACTTTTTTACATCAAATGCAGCAATTTTTTAAAATAAAAAGCCGGCAACAAGCCGGCTCTTATTAATATATGAAAATGGTCTTTCAACCTAATTGTTAAATTAAGTCTAAAGCTATAGATGGAGTTTGGTTAGCAGTTGCTAACAATGTAGAAGCTGCACTTTGAATAATTTGTTGTTGAATATAATTAGTAGACTCTTCAGCAACGTCAGCATCTCTAATAGTAGATAATGAAGAAGTTTGGTTGATAGTTGCAACATTAATAGATGATAATGCTGATTCTAATTTATTTTGAGCAGCACCTAACTGAGTAACTCTTGAAGAAATATTAGCCATAGCCGCATCAAGAACAGAAAGCATTTCATAAGCTAAATTTCCGTTTAAACCTGCACATTTTTCAGCAACTTCTGCCGGAGTACCCGCACCTAAATCATCAAAAACGGTAGTACTTGTACAGTCTGCAAACAATTCTTGAGAAAGATTAATACGGCTTGTTTCAGCACCATCAATCCCAACTTGTATATTATAACCTTCAGCTCTAACTGAACCATCCATAAGTTTTAAACCGTTATAATCGCAAGATTTTGCAATACGACTTATTTCTTCTAATCTTGCATTAATTTCTGCTTCTATAGCAGTTCTTGAATCATCGCCGTATGTATCGTTAGATGCTTGTTCTGTTAATTCTCTGATACGTTGAAGGTGATCATTAATAAGATCATAGTTTCCTTCCAAAGTAGTAAGCATGTCTGATCCGATTTGAGCATTATCGGATGCAACATTGTAAGAACCTAAATCTGCTTCCATTTGAACTGCTATAGAATAACCTGCGGCATCATCCATTGAAGAATTAATTCTGTAACCTGTTGTCATTCTTTCAATGGCAGTATTCAAACCATCGGTTGCAGTTTGCAGGTTTGTCCTTACCTTCATCGAAATGATGTTTGTGTTAAGTGTAAGTGCCATTTTCCTAAATCTCCTGTGTTATTTTCATATATTAATATCGTAAAGGGATTTTCTCCCTCACACTGTTATGTTAAATGTTTTTAAGGTGAAAATGTATTGTCACTAAGTTAGAAATTTCTCTAACTTTAGTTGTAAAAGCAATCTAAAACCCAATAAATTTGCATGAAAATACAGCCACGTGGGTAATATACTCTAAGATATAAGTATTATTTAATATATACAGCAGAGAGGAGCAAAACAAATGACAGTAGTTACAAAAGTAATTCGAGTTGTAATCATTGAAGATTTCAAACTCACAAGAGTAGGGTTAAGGTGTGCGTTAAATGCTAACGAAGATATTGAAGTCGTAGCAGAAAGTGATAATGCAATTGATGGATTAAATTTTATTAAACGATTAAATCCGGATGTTGTATTAATGGATTTAGGACTTGCAGGTATGAACGGAATAGAAGCAACCATTCAAGTCAAAGAATATAATCCAAACATAAAAGTAATTGCTCTAACCTCACACGACAGAGAAGAAGAAGTCATTGCAACATTAAGTTCCGGGGCAATAGCATATTGCTTAAAAGATATAGACCCGACAAAATTAGCAGACGTAATAAGAGATGTTGCACAAGGCGTATGCTGGCTTGATCCGGAAATAGCAAGCAAAGTGCTTAATGCCTTTCCAAAACAAGATACAATCGGTATACTTCAAGACAAAAACAATGATAAAAACAGAGTCCCTTTAACAGAAAGAGAATATGAAGTTTTAAAACACCTCGTTGCAGGAAAAAGTAATACTGAAATAGCAAAAGAATTAATAGTAAGTGTTCATACAGCAAAAGCACACGTTTGTTCCATATTACAAAAAATGTGCGTAAACGATAGAGTTCAAGCCGCAGTAAAAGCGGTAAAAGAAGGACTAGTATAAAATGCGGGGCAAATAGCCCCGCGTTTTTAATATAAAAATAAACTGAACGACCTTGTAAAAAGTTTATTTATGTTATAAAATTTTTTATAAGGAGTGAAAAAAATGAAAACAATCGAGGGATTTTTAACAGCAGGCAACAATAGATTTTGTATAGTTGTTGCACGTTTTAATGAATTTATTACATCAAAGCTCTTGTCAGGTGCCCTAGACGAACTAAGGCGGCACGGTGTAAGCGAAGATAACATAGATGTAGTGTGGACTCCCGGTTCATTTGAAATTCCTTTGGTTGCACAAAAGTGTGCAAGAACAAAAAAATATGATGCTATTATAGCATTAGGAGCAATAATAAGAGGTGCTACAGCCCATTTTGATTATGTAAGCGCAGAATTATCAAAGGGAATAGCAAAAGTATCCCTTGATGAAAGTTTACCAGTCATATTTGGAGTACTAACAACAGAAAATATCGAACAAGCCATAGAACGTGCGGGAACAAAAGCCGGAAATAAAGGTTCGGATGCTGCAAGGACAGCTATTGAAACCGCAAACTTGATTAAATCAATATAGTCTGTTATCAGGAGGGCTCTTAATTGACCGAAGTAATTACCGAATATGTTAATAAAAATACCATGGATATTGATATAATCCCGACAATTGACATGGTAAAAAAAATGAATGATGAAGATAAAATCGTTGCGAAGGCTGTTGAGTATGAGCTAGAGAACATAGCAAAAGCTATAGACATAATAGCAAAACAGTTTTTAGCCGGCGGCAGATTATTTTATTTTGGAGCAGGAACCTCAGGACGATTAGGGGTACTAGATGCATCAGAGTGTCCTCCAACGTTTAATGTATCACCTGATATGGTTCAAGGAATAATCGCTGGTGGCTATGATGCCTTAATATGTGCAGTAGAGGGTGCTGAAGACGATTTTGCAGACGGAGCGACTGATGCAAGTGTTTTAACAGAAAAAGACGTTGCGGTGGTTATATCTGCAAGCGGAAATCCTAATTATCTATTAGGTGTCCTTGCTGCCGCAAATGAAATTGGGTGTAAAACTATTGCTCTAACTTGCAACAGTAAAGGAAAAATAGTAGATGAAGCTTCTCATGTAATCTGCGTAGAGGTCGGTCCTGAACTAATAGCCGGATCAAGCAGACTCAAAGCAGGAACAGCACAAAAAATGGTTCTTAATATGCTTTCTACCGGCTCTATGATAAAAATAGGTAAAACCTATAAAAATTTTATGATAGACCTTCAAGCAAATAATGAAAAATTAAAAGACAGGGCTATAAGAATAGTATCACAAATTGCAAATGTTCAACATTCTGTCGCTTTCACTATGCTATTAAAATGTAATTGGAAAATAAAAACAGCTATTACATGTTTGAAACTAAATATTGATAAAGAGAAAGCAGAAAAAGAATTAGCAAAACACAACGGTGTATTAAGAAAAGTATTAGGAGATTTATAGTATGAAATTAACAGTTCTCGGACCCGGATGTTGGGGCCTAACATTAGCTTGGTTACTGACAAATAATTTCGAACACATAACCGTTTGGGGACGTGAATCTGACTTGTATGAAGACTTAGTAATCAATAAGCACTGTTCAAAGCCTCTAGAAATACAATTAGATAAAAAAATTGAAATTACTTCTGATTTAAAAGAAGCAATAAAAGATGCCGATATAATATTAACAGTAGTTGCGACTGTTGGAATGAGAGATGTTTGCGAAAAGTTAAAACTAGCAGGAATAAAATCCGAACAAATACTTGTGAACGCATCAAAGGGTATTGAATTAAATACCTTAATGCGTATGTCAGAAGTAATAAAAGATGTGTTACCCAACCAAAAATTAGCAATACTGTCAGGTCCTACATTAGCAAAAGAAGTTCTGCAAGGCAAACCAACAGCAGCATCTGTTGCCTCTGAAGATATGAATACAGCAGAATTTGTGCAAAAAGCATTAAATGTTGGCGGAAAATTTAGACTATATACCAACTCTGATGTAATAGGCGTAGAGCTCGGCGGCAGCTTAAAAAATGTAATAGCTATAGCATCAGGCTTTGCTAACAGTATGAATTTAGGTGATAACTGCAAGGGTACGCTTTTAACAAGGGGGATGGCTGAAATAATCAGAGTAAGCGTAAAACTCGGTGCCAATCCTTCAACGCTCTATGGATTATCCGGAATGGGAGACTTAATTGCAACTTGTTCAAGCCCTATGTCAAGGAACTTTACTGTTGGTTCAATGCTTGGAAAAGGCAAAAAAATTGATGATATTTTAAACGAACTTGGCTCTGTTGCAGAAGGTGTTAAAACATCT
>CALURS010000019.1 GCA_944323215.1 Candidatus Gastranaerophilales bacterium
AACAAATTTTATAAAAATTCACACACTATAATGGAGAACATAAAATGCTAGAATTTATAAAATCATTTATACACGAATTTAAAACATTTGCTATTCGCGGAAGTGTAATAGACATGTCAGTCGGTATAATTATTGGTGCAGCATTTGGTCAAGTCGTAAATTCGCTTGTTAACGATATTCTTATGCCACCTATAGGATGGCTGATGGGGAAAGTTGATTTTACAAACTTGTATCTTACACTACCTGTTAACGGACAAATAACCAAATACGCATCGCTTGAAGCAGCTAAAAACGCTGGTGCCGTTACCATAAATTACGGACTGTTTATTAATGCTATAATTAGCTTTTCTTTCACAGCGTTTGCGGTGTTCTTGTTAATAAAATTCATTAATAAATTAAGAACGACTGCAAAATTAGAACAAAACCAAAAAGATGCAGAAGTTAACAAAACTTGTCCTTATTGCTTTTCTACAATTGATATAAGAGCTAAAAAATGTCCATGCTGTACTTCTGAGTTATAATATAACAAAAGGGAGAATCTTATGTTGAAAAAGTTTTATATTGGGTTATTATTATCAGTATTACTTACCCAATCAGCATTCGCAGGTTTTTACAAGAATGACCTTAGAGGACTATTTTTAAATAATAAGGCAATAATAATGGTCATAAACCTTAGAACTTTTAATGCAAAAGATACAAATAAAAATGGAATTATTGACGAAAACGAAGAAAAAGGTACGTTTATCAATGCTATAGAACGTCTTGATGAGTTAAAAGAAGCAGGAATAAACACATTACACGTACTGCCTATTAATCCGACAGGAAAAATAAAAGCTTTGGGGACGGCGGGTTCTGTTTATTCTCCGTCTTCACTCACTGAAATTAACCCATACTTAGCTGATAAAAATTCTAAACTGGATATAAACTCCCAAGCAAAATTATTTATTCAAGAATGTCATAATAGAGGGATCCGAGTAATTGTAGACCTTCCAAGTTGTGGAGCCTATGATATGTATATCGAGCAACCAGACTTGTTCCAAAAAGACAAAAATCAAATACCTATTGTTCCTACAGACTGGACTGATGTTAGATTATTTGATACAGGTAATGACGAAAACTTAAACCAAAACCTGTACACTGTCTATCAACAATATGTCGATATGGTTATGGAGCTTGGTTTTGACGGAATAAGAGCTGACGTTGCAACAATTAAGCCTTATACATTCTGGAAAAATTTGATTAAATACGCAAGACAAAAGGATCCAAACTTCTTATTTCTTGCAGAAGCCTCTGACTCTTGGAGAGAACCACCGTCTGAATACGCTGTATTCACACCGTATGACAAATTACTTGAAGCCGGATTTGACGGGTATTATGGTAGCTGGTTTAACATTAAAGACTGGACAAAAGGGTCGCAATTAATTAACCACGCTATTTTTAATCGAAAAATTCTCAGCAAATTTTCTGAACCCAAAGCTGTAATTGGGAGTTTTACAACTCACGACGAATTAAGTCCCATTTTAATTAATGGTCCTAAATTATCAGAAATGATTATTTGGCTCAATACAACATTACCTGTTAACTCTTATTTTGTTGATGGTTTTCAAACAGGCGCTCAATATGTTTATTTTTGGGGTAATAAAAAAGCAAATTTGACATATACTGACGATGATTATTATTTTGTACATAGAGGGAAATTTGACTTGTTTAATTTCTCTGCAAAACCAGAAGGACAATATAAAGAACTTAACAACAGTCTTAGTATTGCAAACAAATATAAAAAGATTTTTTCACAAATATTTTCTAAAGGGAGTTTTGTTCCGCTCTCTTGCTCAAACGAATCTGTCTTTGCTTACGCCAGATCATACGGAGATAAAACAATAATTACTATTGGAAATCTTGATTTTAAAAATTCAAAACAAAAGGTGAAAATAAATGTACCTAAAATGAACAATAGCCATAGTTTATCCGTTTTAAAAGGCTCCGATGGAACCGGTTCTTTTAAAAAGAAAAGAGATAAATTGATTTTAGACATTCCAGCAGGGGACATTCAAGTATATTTAATAAATAATCTTTCAATACAATAATAAAGGGGAAGTAAATGAAACAAAGAATAGTATCGGGCATGCGCCCAACAGGCAAATTACATATAGGTCATTATCTTGGCGTAATAGATAATTGGGTTAAGTTACAAAATGAATATGATAGTTTCTTTTTTGTGGCTGACTGGCACGCACTGACAACAAAATATGACAATACCGAAAATTTAAAACAAGATACTATTGACGTAGTTATTGATTGGCTAGCTTGCGGACTGGATCCTAACAAGTCTACAATATATGTACAATCACTAGTTCCTGAAACAGCTGAACTTCATATCTACTTAAGTATGATTACACCTCAACACTGGGTAGAAAAAGATCCAACACTTAAAGATGTGGCAAAAATGATAAAATCAGGAGATGGGCAAGGTATTTGCTATGGGCTCTTAGGATACCCTGTACTTATGAGCGCTGACATAATGTCTTTTAATGCTAATTATGTTCCTGTCGGTATTGATCAAGTTGCTCACGTTGAAATTACAAGAGATATTGCCAGAAGATTTAATTCAATATATAAAGTTGATTTATTTAATGAGCCACAATCATTACTAAATAAATGCTCCTATATTTGTGGTGTTGATGGAAATAAAATGGGTAAATCTTTCCATAACGATATCAAAATATCCGACACAGAAGAAGCAACCACTAAACGAGTAATGCAAGCAATAACCGACAGGACTCGCTTAAGACGTGATGATTTGGGACATACAGACCAATGCGAAGTTGCTTTTAAATACTGGCAAATTTTCGGTTCAGAAGCAGAAATTGCCGATATCAAATCTAACTGTGAATCTGGGCAAATGGGTTGTGCTGACTGTAAAAGAAAACTTGCTCAAAAGATTAATGAACGTTTTAGACCTATCAGAGAAAAAAGATGTTACTATGAACAACACCCTGAAGAAGTGCTGGAAATAATTCGTTATGGCTCTGATAAAGCACATAAAGCGGCCGCTGAAATTCTTAAAGAAGTCAGAAAAGCTGTAAGAATTTATTAGCTTGCTCTACGCATTAAATCAGATAGTTTGATGTCTTTTGTTTTAATAGAAACTTCTTTTACTACAGGCTTAACCGGTTCTTTCTTAAATTGAGATAGACCGATTGTTTTGTCTGATTGTTTTACCATAAAAAGTTCCAATATAAAATTGAGAAATGTTTTCATTTGGGCTCCTTACTTATTATTATACAATGCTTGTCAATATTCTTATCATACATTAAAACTATTTTTGTTATATAAAACATTATCGCTCATGGTAAAATAAAAATACATAAAATACTGGAGTAGAAATTGAATTGCAATCTTGAAGAAAATTTTAATCACGCTTTGAATTTGTGCAGCAAAGAACTATCACATAATGAGTGTATAGAATTTTTAAAAAGTGGTAATGTTGCAGAAAAACAAATTGCCGCACTATTAATAGATACGATAAACTCAAAAGATGAAGCAGAAATTTTTATATCCAACCTAACCGGTTGCGACGGAAAAATACGAGAAGCAATTGCCTCGAGATTATCAGAATTTATACCAATTCAAAATGGGATTTTTTTTAATTCCTACTATAACATTTTTGCAGATGCTTCTATTGATATAAATGCTAACATATCAAGGCTTGTCATTGATGCTGTTGAATTCTACAAAGATAATCTGGATTTTGGTAAACACTATGCCGAAAACATGGTACATTTTATACAAGACGGATTTTTACAAATTTCTAAAATCAAATTCAGAGATAAAAAATATATTCTTAACAAACAATTATTTAAGATATACTGGTCACTCGAGGGATTAAAGATTTTCTGTAAATATATTGATGAAAAAAAATTATACGAAATTCTATCAAAAGTTCTTGAATTAAGTGAATATACGGTACGGGAAAAAGCCGCACAAATTCTTGCAAGTTATAAGAATTCTCATCTATTTAATACTCTTTATGAAAAGGCAAGGAAAGATTCAAATTATTACGTTAGAGAAACATTGGTAAAAAATGTGTAAAATTTTATTAATAAAGATTAAAAATATGTCAAAAAAATAATAGTACAATCATTATTAAAGCTGAAAGGCTGGTATAAGTATGAACAAGATTAACGCAGTAAATTATTGCGGGAAAAAGGTTAGCGATAACAATAATATATACAACGGCAGTAATATTGGTAAATATACCGGTTTAGGCATTGGTGCGGCTATTACAACAAAAGAAATATACGATATAAATAAAACATTTAAACAGAATAAAGAATTTCATAAATTCTACAATAAATTTGTGACTAATATTATTAATGCCATAGAATCAACTTCAAATGAAATAATTTCAATAGATAACAACAAATATAAGAAAATCGGGAAATATGTAGCTTATGGAGTATTGAGTTCAGCCTTTATTGGATTAGGTTTGATAGTCGGAGCAATTATTGATAAAATTATAAATAAATTCAGAGCACAAAACGCTGATGAAATAGCGCAAATGCAACAAAATTATTTAATTGAAGAATATCTTAAAGCAACTGGTCAAGAACAGTACTTATAACTAAAAAATCTCTCATAAATATGAGAGATTTTTAGTATATATAAATATTAGAAATCTAAACAAGACCTAAAGACTTATGTTTTTCATAAATAGAATTTACTAAAACATCAAGTTTTTCAAAATCATCTTTCTTAGGTTTACCCTTAACTTGGACGGGATCAATAATTTCAGGTTTAAGCGGCGCTATACATTCGACGATTTTATCAAACAATTTGCCTCCCCAGCCGTAAGAACCTATAATAGATGCAAACCTAGCTTTTGGCTTAAGAACACCCGCTAAATATGCAACATTAACAGCCGCAGGGTGCGGTCCTGCCAGAACCATTGAAACGCCCATTACGATTGTTGTTGCATCAACTAACGCAACTGCTAAATCTCCTAAATTACCTCGAATTACATCATACTTGAATACATTTATTCCTTTTTCTTTCAAGCCTTTTTCTACATAATCCGCCATTTCTTCAACTGAACCATACATTGATACATAAGGCAACAATACTAAATTTTTACCTTCATCTGCTGTCCAATCTTCATATAAAGATAAAATATATTCTAATCCTTCACCTTTATACATTGGACCGTGACTTGGGCATATAACATCAACACCCATTTCTCTAATTTGTGCTGCATATTTTTTAGACAACATTCTAAATGGCATCATAATTTCAGCATAATATTTCTTTATTCCTCTTGTAAGCTTATCAGACGGAACAGCAAAAACTTCTTCAAACGTATGGTGTGAACCTAAGAAATCACAAGTAAAAATAACTTTTTCTTCCTTTAACAAAGTAAACATCGTATCTGGCCAATGAACACCTGGAGCAAAAATAAATTTTAAAGTTTTACCACCTAAATCCAACTCTTCATTGTTTGAAATTACTTGAATTCTATCTTCTGGGACAAGAAGCATTTCTTTAATATTACCTGCTACATTAGAATTTGTAACGACCTTTGCATTTGGATATTTTTTTAGTAATGCAGGTATTGAACCTGAGTGATCTTGTTCTCCATGATTTGCTATTATATAGTCCACTCTATCTATACCGTTTACATCAAAAGATTTTAAATATTGCTCTGTAAACTTAGGGTACATTGTATCAATAACTGCAACCTTTTCAGCGCCTTTGACAATGTATGAATTATATGTTGTTCCATTATCTAATGGTATCAATTCGTCAAAAATTACACGATCAAAATCATTAATACCACAATAAGAAACCGATTCAGATATTTTCTTAAATGTCATAATTTTCTCCTCATATTCAACTATTAAATAACACAGCTATTTTACAATAAATAGAATTTAATATAAACTACTCCAATTTTTTATCTAAAGAATTTACCCTATCAAGTCTCTCTCCATGCAGATGTATAAGAGCCTGTGTTCTACCTTCTAATGCCGGTTGATACAAAGGATTAATTTCTATTGCTTTTTCAAATGCAGCATTTGCTTTTTGATGAAAATTCAAATTACAAAAACACCAACCAATATAGGTATATTCAAATTCCTTTTCCGTAGAAAAATTAAGTGATTTTGTAAACAGCTCCAAGGCTCTTGAATAGTCTTTAAGCATAAAAAGACTCATTCCCATCCCTCGTAAGGCATTAATATTATCAGGTAAAACAGATAAAATTATTTCAGCATAACCAATCGAAGAAATATAATCCTCAGAGGCAAAAGATGACTCCATTTTCTTCATAATACTTAATAACCTAAGCTTATTTGTGATATTTGATAACTTAGCAACTAAAGAATCGATATTCAGCTCCTCACTTGATATATTATAATCTAAGTATAACACATCAGGTGACAAAGCATAATTTTTTATAACAGATATTTTCTTATTCATATAATTAGGTTACAATAGTATAGGAGGGGGTATAAATCCCAAGTCGGAGATTTACGAGAATACAATATAATAGAGATATAAGTTTGGAATAAAAATTGATGGAAAAGATTAATAATAAAATTATATATATAGCAGTATTTGTAATTTTTGCTTTAATAACTATTTTGACGATTGATATAATGAGAGCAGAATCTGTAGGTTTTAATAAATATAGCACTGCACTATCAGAATATAAAAAGAAAGACTACGAAGCAGCAGAAAACAGTTTTTCACAAGTGCCTTTTTTTTCAAGTGTAAAATCAGCAGCTTTATTTAGAGAAGCCCGCTGTGCGACACTTTTAAATGATAATGAAACAGCAAAAAGCAAATATAATAAAATATTTACATTCCACGGCAAATCTTCGATAGCAGTATTGAGCCTATATAATATTGGTGTACTTTATTACGAAGAACAAGACTTAAAAGCTGAGAAATATTTCAAAAAAATTCTAAAAAAATACCCTAACTCACAATATGCTGCATCTTCACTATTTTATCTTGGACAAATCGACTTACTAAAAGCCTCAAAAGCAAACGGCAACAAGCGTTACAAACTAATTAGCGAAGGAATACAAAAATTATACAATTACATAATGACAAATCCAAGCGGTAAATACGCACAGCAAACTCTTGAGACAATTATACAGCTAGGAGCTGTTAAGAGTGAATATGATAACTTATTAATCGCAAAAGCATATTACGAATTGGGCGACTACGCTAACTCAAAAAAATATATGGATAAAACAAAGCGTGACGAGAACTGGAACAGCTGGGCAAAATTAGCACTAAAACTAAATGAAAAAGAAAAAGCAAAACAGTACATTGAGGATGGTTTAAATAAAAATTCAGAATCAATAGAAACAGATGAATTATATCAAATAATTGATAGCTACCTTGGGCTGTATCCTACTAAAAAAGAAGGCTTAAGCAGATTAAACGGCTTATTTAAAAATAAAGAAATCAAACCCTCTGACTATATTTTATACCTTACCTGCACAACAAAATCAGGTAAAGATGAAATAGCTTGTTATAAAAACCTGTACGAAAAATATCCAAATGGTCAATTTGCAGCAGAAGCATTATCAAATGTTTTTTTAAGCAAATATCTTGAGAAAAAATATTATGACGTAGATAGAATCGGGAAAATCCACATGAAAAAATATCCGGATTCGAAATCAGCCCCAATGATAGCATTTTTTATGGGGAAGATGTCTGAAAAGACAAAACATCACGATGCTGCAAATGCTTATTACAAGCATACAATGAGCAAATATCCTGATACATATTATGCATACAGAGCATTCCTATCACTCAATCGTGATATAGAAATGTTTGATGAAATTAATTTAGACACTGCAGCAGTAGTCTTTCCTTACAAGAAATCCATGGAAAAGAATTTGGTCATAAAATTAGCATTATTAGGAGATTATGACCTAGTTGAAGAGATTTGTAAATCAGATGATTTTGTCCAAAGCTGGATAGCCTTTAAACGCGGTCAATACACAAAGTCTTGTGTTCTAGCAAGAAACGCTATGGAAAAATTATCTGTAAAACCAAATTTTGATGACTTAAGATGGCGACTTGTTTATCCTATACATTATTGGGATATAATTACAAAATACAAATATACGAATAATCCTGTATTATTATTATCAATATTGAAGGAAGAAAGTCACTTTGACCAAAACGCACATAGTTTTGTCGGTGCAAGAGGTTTAATGCAAATGATGCCAGCGACAGAAAATGAACTAATAAAAAGCTATAATATCAAAAAAACTAACGATAAAGTTTCAAATGATATAAAACTAGGCAGTATATATTTTGCAAATCTAATGTACAATCTTGACGAAAAAATATTATTTTCACTTGCCGCATACAATGGAGGAATCGGCTCCGTTAAAAACTGGCAAAATACTATCAAATTTAATAATGTTGATGAATTTGTAGAACAAATACCATACCCTGAAACAAAAAACTACGTAAAGAAAATTATTCGAACTTACTGGATGTATTCCAACATATACAACTAAAAAAAACCTCTCTAAACGAGAGGAATGAGCGATGAGGATTTCAAGTATATGTTAACGTTAAAAGGTATAAAATACATTGTATTTAAGTAGTAGTAAACGCATCCAAGTATAAAAAGGGCGGATACACCCGCCCTTTACCGCACAGGACAGCCTGATTAAATCTAGAAACACGGCTGCGGCGGTTTCGAAATATTATGATATTTCTAATTTATGTTTTTTAGTTTCTTTTTCAACTATTTTGGGGACATAGACATTTAAGACACCATTTTTATATTCAGCGCTTGCTTCATCCGGCTTAACCGGTTGATCAAAAGAAATTGTCCGCTTGTATTTACCATACCTGAATTCACAGGTGTGATACTTGATATTTTTTTCTTTTTCATTTTGTTCTTCTTTTTCTTCTTCAATAACAGCGGTCACTGTCATAAAATCATTGTCTAACTCTATATCAATATCATCCTTTTTTACACCAGGCATCTGAACTTTAACTTTATATGCCTTATCAGTTTGTTTGACCTCAATAGCCGGACGCCATATTGAATTTTTTTTCAAGTTCAACGGATTAGAAAACACCGGATGAAGAACTGTATCTCTAAGAAAATTATTCAACTCGTTATGGATACTATCAAAATATAAATCCGGTTCTCTAATTATTAAATCGGTCTTCATAAATACTCCTTTCTTGGATACTCCTATAATAAACTTCGATATTAAAAAATCATTACTACAAAGTAGTAAAAAAAATAACCGATTAGTAATACTATCAGACAATAGAGTTAAACCCTTTCTTTTTAAATAATAAAAATAAAAAAGAAAGGATATAAAATGAACATACTATTTTTTGACTATAGAGAAGCAGAACACGAATATTTTAAAGATAATCCTAACAATGATTTCAATATAAAATTTATAGAAACACCACTTAATGATGAAACCCAAATAAGTGAGCAGGACTCAGACGACACCTGCATAGTAAGTATATTTATGACATCCAAAATAACAGGCACGGTATTAGACAAATTTAAGAATTTACGAGCGATAGCAACCAGAACAACAGGCTATGACCACATTGACATCGCAGAATGCGCAAGACGAAATATACGAGTACTAAATGTTGAGCATTATGGAAAAACATCAGTTACAGAATTTACAATAGGAGCAATGATAGCTCTTGTAAGAAACATTGTTCCTGCAGTTAGAGATCTTCAGCATCAAAATATAGAAATAAAAAAATACTTAGGTAGAGATCTTAACGAATTAACGCTTGGGGTCATAGGAACAGGTGCTATTGGCAGTTCCGTGTGCCAAGCAGCAAAGGCTCTGGGGATGAAAGTTCTTGCAAATGACAAACAAAAAAATCTTGAAATTACAAGCATTGTAGAATATGTAGATTTTGAAACACTTCTAAAAAATTCAAATATTATTACTCTACATATTCCATATACCCAAGAAGCATACCATTTAATCTCAGAATACGAATTATCTCTAATGAAAGATGGCAGTTACATTATTAATACTGCAAGAGGAGAATTAATCGACACAATCGCCTTATACAATTCAATACAATCCGGAAAAATAAAAGGCTGCGCGCTAGATGTACTTGAATGCGAAAATATTGTGTTCAACAACACTAATGAAAATATTCTTCATAAATTAAACAAAAGTAACAAAAATTGTATCGAGAATGCTCTTATAATAGAAAAACTCTCTGAACTTGATAACGTAATAATAACACCACACATTGCATATAACACAACTGAAGCAATAAATACAATACTTGAAACAACAATATGCAATATAAGAGACTACTTAAAGGGCGGAAATAATAACCGTGTCGTCTGATACTAAACCTTTTTCAATTCAGTGATATTAGGGTCTAGCACCTTTCGTCCAATATTTTCAAAATTAATTGAGCAGAAGTTTTTGGTACCATAACTAAATATTTTTTCAACAACTCCAACTCCAAACTTAACGTGCATAACTCTATCACCTTGTTGAATAGGATCACTATGTACCATTGCGTCTTCAGGAATCTCTGCAGAATATATCGGTACGGCAGGAGTTGCTGTATTTCTCTTTGGAATAATAATATCATCAGGTTCTTGTTTTATATCAGATTCATTTTCCTCCTCAGGCAATAACTCAGATTGAGCGCTAACCTCCGCATCGTCAATAACATCAATGGCATCAGAGTCTACAAAATTATTAAGGTTATTCTCATCATCATCTTCTTCTTCAAGAACCAAATCATCCGTACCAACTAACTCTTCTATGAAATCTAAATCATCTTCAGAAAGAGATTCTGACTCTTCTTGAGGAACAGCTGTGTACATTTTATCAACATCTCTGCGGATTTCTTCATCTAGAAGCTCCTCTTGTGTTTTACTTGACTCCTCTATCACAGGAACAACAGCCTCTGATTTTTCATCTGCTGTAACACCAATTTCGTCTAAAACATTTTGTTCATCCAACTCATTAAGGTCTGTACTTGCTTCTTCCAAAATCGGCTCTACAGCCTCATCCTCTAATAAAAATTCATCTTCAGGAATATCTAATTCATTATTATTCGTGGCGGATTGTAATTCTAAATCATCAACGCTATTTTCGGCAATATCATTGTCAGTAATTTCGGATGGCTGTTCTACTTTATCCATTCGCTCATCCAAAATTTGCTCTTGAGATAAAAGATTATCTTCATTTACTGGCTCTATAGCTAATTCATCCAATGGTTTATCATAATTGACTTCAGGTATAGTACTATTATCCTCCGATACTAATTCCACAGAAGAAGGCTCATTATTTAATTCAATATTATGTTCTTGTAATTCTTCTATACTACCCTCAATTGGCTGTTCTAAATCACTTATTTCTTCAACAGGCTTTAATTCTTGCAAGTTATTATCTGACGTAACATCAGAATCAGAGTTGACTTCAGCAACTTGACTATTTTCGGGTATATAATCTTGTATTATTTCTTCCGATATAGAATCCTCGTCCTGTTCATATGGTACTGGCTCATATTCAGAAGAATTATTCGCTTCCGATAACGGCTCTATATCATCAGAATTATTTGAACCCAAAGCATCCTTTGTATCATATGCATCAGATTTCTTTGTTATATCTTCAACTTTTGGAATAACTTCATTAATTTCTTTTAACCTATAGATTATAGAATACGGCGCTGATAAATTACCAGTTAAGACATAATACCCAACAGGAAGATTCTTAAGAATAAATTTACAATAATCAAAGCTGTCAGATTTCTTAACACCAGCAAAAACTATAATACTTTCACAATTTTGCTTCAAAACAGAAAGATATTTGAAATTAGAGGAGACAACACAAGAAGTAATAACATTTTCATTTTCAATTACTTCTTTTATAAATTCTTTATCCACAAGACTGTCAAATAACTTAATAAATGAATATAATTTAATATCAGAGCCCTTAAAAGAGTTTAGCACAAGACTAATATACTCCGAAACAAACAAATGGCTAACTTTAGACAAATCAATAACAATAGTCCCAGGACCAAACTCAGAAAGCGAAGTCCAATCCATGACTTCATCATGCGTATTTGCAAAAATATCCGCCTCATACAACTTTTCGAGTTTATTTTTAAAGAAATATAAGCTCAAATTATTAGAATAATCCAAAACACTATCAATAACAGATTTAAAGCTTTTGAAAGGAATATAAGGAACCGTTGATGCATAAGACTTTAATTCATCAAAAATCGATTTAATGACAGACTTACTTTCCTCCGTAATATCAGAAAAATATTTATCATAAATAAACTCAATCGCATGAGAATTCAGCGGGAGCTTAAAATCAATTCCGGCAATAAGTCTAACTCCGTCAAAAGAACCATCAGTATCAAAAACAATTGTATTATAACCAAGATGCTTAATTTGATGAGCAAAATTAGAAACTAATAAATTTGTTGCGGCAATATTCTCAGAAACCATCAAAATCCTCTTATCAAAAAAAGATTTATCCGCCGGCAGCATGTAATCTTCATAAGCTAATTCACCTGAAACAACATCAGTAGAATTTCCTAACTTATTAACAACACTTGAAAATTTGATTTCTTCGCACAAAGCATCTTTTGAAATATTTTGAATATTTACAGGTAAAAACGGAGCGTCAAAATATGCTACTAACTTTGCAAAAACATAGTTTGCTAAGTGGTTAGACTCAGCATATAAAACCTGAGCAATATATATATTTTCTCCATCAGTAATTTTAATCAGAGTAGAAATATTAACAGGTTTGCTACTCTCGATTTTTAATAAATTGCCTCTAATATCTAATATTTTCATCTCAAATACCTAAAAAGATTTTAGCATGAAAAAAGAAATATATACTATATATTTCTATAAATTTTACAAAGGAACAAAACTCTTTTAAATCAAGTATTATAGGCGTATAAAAGATAAAATATAGAAATGTAAATTTTTGTAAATTTTAGAATAAATAAATAGCAAATTTAAACATTTTTGAATTTTGATATATATGGTAGTGTATTTGGAGTTATTATGATACCAAAAATAACAAATGAGATGGTGAGCCACGGAGCAAAACGTCAGGATATTACCAAGGGCAAAACACAAAAAGATGAACATGAAGAGCCTAAAGTATTATCCAGTAGTATAAATAATAGAATGCTAGCAGGTTTTCACAGAACCTCAAATGCGTTTTTAGAATATCCTGCCAAAGGATTAAAAGGGGATATCAATTCTAATTTTTATGAATTTTTAGCAATGGGTCGTGTTCCATATTTAATAGGGAGCGGAACTTTTATTGGAGTATTTAATGCAGCAAGCAAATTTTTTGATGCACGGGGAGCACAACAATCTAAAAAAATTGGACTTAAGTTAGCTGCCGGAGTAATATTTTATGCATTAGCCAAAACACTATCCAAAGATTTAGTAAGCAGACCGGTAGCTTGGGCAACAGGAGTTGATATAGAACAGCCTTATTTGAATGTTATATATCCGTTCCCCAAAGTTATTTTAACAGAGCCACCAAAGCCAAATGATAACGGAGAAAAAGCTCCTAAGCGAATCATTCAAGATTTAGCTCCACAATACCAATACCAGAAATTATGGGAAAGTGTCGAATTTCCGAGAATAGACTTAGTAGAACCGGACTTTTTTGATAAAGTAGCAAGAAAAAACGGTTTAGGCGAAAACTTAAACAATGCGGAAGGTGAAGCAAAGCCGATTTTAAAGAATATTATTTCTACAGCAACAACGGCTCAAAGAATTTCATCATTTTTATGGGCGGCATGCGGTGTTGCACTAGCTGCTTGCGGAAACTGGGATCAATATTATGATACTTATATTAGTAACACCAAGTTAGGCAAAAAACCTATCAATAAGGATATGACTTGGAAAGAAAAATTAGGCGTAAAACTAGGCAACGGATACAAAGCTACGAAAAATGCTATTGTAGCATTAAAGGACGCATTTGCTTCTTCTGCAAAAGAGTTATATAAAGGTGCTCCTGGAAGTAGAGGCTTTAAAAAACATGCCGGGAAAGGTTTAATTTTTACAGCTTTAGGCTCAACAATCTTTGGAGTAGCTAACACAATAATAAGAGCCCGTTCTATGGGTAAAAATTTATGTGATGAGAAAGTTATAGACAAAAATAAAAATAGTATGGCGGTGTAAGATGGCAACAGTAAATAAAATTCAAAACCAAATATCTTTTACACAAAGACCCAACATTGATGAAAGCTCAAACAATGTTGCTATGGAGCATCTTATACCTTTACCCAGAAGGCACTACAGAAATCACAATGTTATTCCAAACTCTGTTAATATGATTAAGCCGGAACCGGGACAAGGACATTTACTTAACGGAGGGATTTTCAATTCTATAGGAAGATTTTTTAGCAATCGAATTTATGATATAAAATCTGTATACAAAGGTTACACAGGCAAAGCAAACGATCACCAACTTGGAAGAACAAATGATGTTGGTCTTGTACTTGGAGGCGTTGGTATAGCTTCATTTTTAACGACAAGACGTATAGCCACAATGCCAAAGCATATGGAATTTATAGGTCTTGCATCATTTTTAACATCAATGGCATTATGGCCGAAGATAGGTATTTTTGGACCGGCACGGTTGGTTCACGGTTTTGATGCGGACAAGAGATATATTGATGACCAAGGCAGAAATAAGTCTGTATTCCAAGATCCTAATTATGTACCTTTTGATTTATATACCGGAAGAAAGAAAAGTGAAAATTTATCCGCTATTGGCGATTATATGGGAATAGCAAAAGATGCTAAAAACCGTGATGATATGACAAAAGATCAAATGAGAAAGATAGCGAACCAAAACCATACGCTTTGGATGCTAACTTCAGGTTTTGCAGTTCCGACTCTTACAGCTCTGCTTTGCAACGGTTTCGAAAGATTATATGAACCGTTCATTGTTGGTCAAAAAGCAAAAAAACATGACAAAGAGCTAAATGAAATGTATTCCGAAATTATTAACGGTATAAGCTCGCAAAAGAATACCCAAAATGCACATTCAGCAATAGAGAAATTACAACATGTAATTCGACCAATGAGTATTTCAGAAAAGATTGCAGAATTTACATCAGTAAAAAATATAAATAAAGTTTTAACAGAAGCAGATATCTCAAAATTAGTCAATGAAGTAACCATAGATGCAGGGCATGGGGTATCGGAGGCGATGGCAAAAGATATCTCGGCAATCTTGATTAAAGCTGATGAAGTAGTTGTTGATAACAAATATATTGAAGATTTGGCAAAAAACATAGAATCCAAATTTCAAGGTCACAAACTACTCAAAAATGGAATTTTATCTTTAGATGAGATAAAAAATATTTTACTTGAACAAAACGGAACTAAAGACTCTCATAAAGTACTAAAAACAAATGATATAACTGATAAAGTACTAAACGGAATCAAAAACAAGCTTGCATCATCAGCTGAAATAAAAGCTACAGGTTCAATGACAAGAGAAGCAGTTCTGGCAAGAGTTCAAGATTTAGCAGCAACAAGATTTACTACAGAAAATATGTTGCCTAAATCAACCAAATTTGTAATGACAGAAGAAGCAGCAAATACTATTAACTCAATAGGAGCAACACTTGAAACCTATCTTACAAGATTTAAAAAACTTAAAGATATAAATGCTCTCAAAATGGGAGATATCGCAGACTCTCAAAATGCATTTTTCTGGGGCAAATTAGAAAAAACATTTACGAACATTGTTTATCCTAACAATGTTATTACGTCTAAAGGATTAAAGAAGTTAATGGATAATCCGGAAGCAATTGAAGCAGGTACAATAACCCGTTTAGAAAAAAAAAAAAAAAATGAAGCAGAATACAAGAAAGTTCTGACCGAAATCAATAACTTAAAAATGGGATACCTAAAAACTATGTTAGGTGATGGAATGGAAGAACAATACACATCGCTTGTAAAAGGTTCTTCACCTAACGGCAACGGATGCTGGACTCAAAGGAACTTTAGAACAAACGGAACTAAAATTGATAAATTTATAGAGCTACAAACTAAGATTGCATCAGATTTCAGAGCAGGAATTGGTAATAAGTCCGGATTATTTAAAAACTTAATTAATACAATTTCAGGTCCTGATGGTTGGAATTACAGCACATCTGTTGCACACTTAGAAACAATGCAAAATGTAAGCAAAGTTGAAAACTTTGTAACTGCTTGTGACAGAATAATACATACATTAGATTTATATAGACGATCATACTTATTTGACAAGAACCACCAAGAAGTATATCTTGGAGATACAGGATATATCAATAAACAATGGGCATCACAGTTATTTAAAGAAGCAAAATCTAATACCATTTCTGCTCACTCAACAGACTTTTTTGCAAAATTTGGAGCTATGAATAAACCTGAAAAATTCCAAAACTACTTAAAACTTGTATATAACCGAACAAGCGGAACTGATTCATTAGGATTTTTAGATAATTTAACAACAGAAACACTTGGTCCAACCTCATCAAGAATAACAAGAGAATGGATAGATAAATTCAGAAGACTAGTAGGTAATGACAACAAAAATTGGCAGTATGCAGGTTTCTGGGTTGATGATTTGGGAGATTATACAAACGGAATGTTACAGACAGCAGAAGCAAGATACAGAGCCCAAGGTAAATCGCCTGTTGAATTATTAAACCAAGGAATTAAAAAATCATATAACAGCAATAAATGGCTGAGAATGTTTGGCGGCTT
>CALURS010000020.1 GCA_944323215.1 Candidatus Gastranaerophilales bacterium
CATAGAAAGCTCATCTTTCAAAATATGATTTAAAATTAATTCTATTTCATTAACATTTTCAGTAGTAACGAGTATAGAACGGTATTTAGCAGCATTTTTGATACCGGAGATATAGTAAGGATAAAATTTTCTGACGAATTTTAAGCCAACCAGCTCACCACGAAGTTCAATTTCAGAATACAAATGCTTTCTAAGAGCCGCAATTTTATCTTCAATTGTTGGCGGTGGAATTTTAACGCCAGTTTTGAAGTAGTGTTCAATTCTTCCGATAAGCGTGATATCACCAAGAGCACCTCTGCCAATTGCAACACCACTTGCAGAGGATTCTTCCAAACATTTAAGAGCAGAATCAATAGAAATAACGTCTCCATTAGCAAAAACAGGAATATCAATATTATTTACAAGAACTTTAATTTTTGCCCAATCTGCTTTTCCACCATACATTTGAGCACGTGTTCTAGCGTGGATAGTGATAAAATCCGCCCCTGCCGCTTGCATTTTTTGCCCAAAGTCTACGTAGTTCATACTATCTGCCGTATATCCTAATCGAAATTTTACACTTACAGGCACACTAACTGATGATTTAATAGCTTTAACGAGTTCTGCTGCAAGTTCCGGCGTTTTCATAAGTGCTGAACCGTCATTTCCTTTTACTACTTTATTTACAGGACATCCCATGTTTATATCAATAATATCTGCGTTGGGTTCAAGAATTTTAGCTGCACGAGCCATTAATTCCGGTTTATGACCTGATAATTGGTACGCAATAGGAGAATGAGAAGGATTTCTTTTTATAATAACAGGGTCTTTTACTTGATTAAGTGCTTCAGAGCTAATCATTTCAGTAGTAATAAGAGCATCAGGTGCATTTTCTCTAACTAGCTCACGAAGAACAAAATCTGTAATACCAGCTAGTGGTGCAAGTGAAACTTTTGTTTCTACGACCTTTCTTATAATATTATTTCTTTGTTGGTGCATAGGGTTTTAAATCTTCCAGTCGCTTTTTAGAGTATTCTTTGTACTCGTCATTATTGGTGTATTTTTTCAAAAATTCGTTATAATAGCTATATGCATCAATAAATTTTTGTAAACTATCGTAGTCAACAGCGATTAAATAGTTGATAATAACAATATCCGGAGATAGTTTGAGAGCTTTTTTGTAATCATCAATCGCTTTAAGTTTCTCGTTTTTTGCATCGTAGACCATTCCACGATAGTAGAATGCATAAGCATTATTCTGATCAGATTGTATAATTTGGTTTAACTTATTAAGACTTTCATCATAATTTTGTGCTTCAAAATCTGAAATAGCTTTTTCAAGAGTCTCCATTGATGTTTTTTCACTAATAAATGTTAAAAGTTCATTAGCTTGGGGCATTGTTGTGGCAATAGGTTTTAAATATACTTCTGCATTGTTATAATCGCCTTTTTCTGTATACATTGCACCAATATAGTATTTAATATCTTTATCATTAGGAGCAAGTTTTTCGGCTCTCTTGTAATAACTAATAGCATTATCAAATTGCTTTAAGCCTTGATAACAAGCCGCAACACCAAGCAAAGAGTCTTTTGTTGCTGGATTAATTGCTAAATAGTCTTGAAGTGCAGCTGAGAAATTCCCTTCATTATAATTTTTTGAAGCATCTGCAATTTTAACAGAAGTATTATCTGTTTGGATATTTGCTAAAGTCGATTTTATTTGTTGATTATCAGGGAATTTGTTAAGAGCTACATTCAGTACTTGAGTCGCTTTGTCATATTCTTGTTGTTGCCCGTAGCATATAGCAAGGTTAACATAAGCTTCTGAGTTTGAAGAGTTATACTTAATTACTTCTTTGTAATACTTAATCGCTTCATCCAGTTTATTTTCTTTATGCATTGCAACAGCATGCTTATAGAGAGTGTTAACCATTTGAGGGTTTTTGGTTACATTATTCCTAAGATATGTAACAATTTCATCCGGAGTCATCCCTAACGTAGCCATTGAGTTGACTTTTGCCTTTGCAAATTCATTATTAGGCTCAAGAGCGACAACTTTTTTATAAGCATCATAAGCTTGCTCTTTTTCTCCGGAGGCTTCAAGTGCTTGTGCTTTATAAAGATTAGCCTCTACATTATCAGGATAAAGAACAAGGATAGAGTTATATGACTGTAGTGCTTTTACATAATCTTTTTGCTGTTGGAACAAAGTTCCGATATTAAGCCTTGTTTGAACATTAGTAGGATTAATTTGTTCAGCTTTAGCATAGTATCTGAGAGCCATTTCAAAGTCATTTTGTTTTTGCTTAATAGCGCCTAGGTTTGCGTATAATTCTGCATCATTAGGTGACTTTTGAATTTTTTTCATATAAATACGCTCAAGTGCATAGAGAATTTCTTGATCTCCATTACTTTGGGAAAGAGCGTAATTATATTGGGTAACAGCATCATCCTCTTTATTAAGTCTATCAAGTGTGCGAGCGTATTTAAGTCTTACAGGTCCATTTTGTGGATCTCCTTCAAGAGCTTTAGCATAATAAGGCAAAGAGGCTTCTTCATTACCCATTAGCTTAAACAAGTCTGCTAGCTGGATGTATGAGTCTGTTTGAAAGTCTTTTGATTGCGCAGACTGATTAAATTCATATGCTGCTTCTGCAAATTTTCCTTGCTGTCTTAATTGAACGGCTTTTTGATATCTACTTGACGGAGAAGTATTAAAGTTAAGCATTTTAAGACATTTATCAAGATTATCAGTAGCTTGTGCGATAATAGCAACAGAGTTAGAGGAATTCGTTCCGCCGGTTGAATAGTATTTCATGTAAAATAGAGCCGCTCTAAAGTCATTAGCTGCAGCTTCCCAGTCCTGAGTCGTAGAAGCATAGTATGCGCCTCGTGCAAGGTAAGAATTTATAAGTCCAATTCTGGCAGAATTGTCCATGAAGTTAATTCTAAGAGCTTTTTTAAACTCAATTATTGCAGTTGAATACTGATTTTGCAGCAGGCTTTCTTGCCCTTCCTCAAAATGCTCTCTAAAATCTGCGTATGATACGGAATTTATCCCCAGACAAACTATAATTGCTAAAATTATTTTTTTCATACTAATCATTTTACACAAAACATAAAATAAATATATATACTACTATTTATCATCGAGATGTAGAAAATTCAAAACTTTAATTATATATACAATTAGTAGTGCATATCCTTACTTTAGTAATTTAAACCAATGTTAAGTTTTGTATAGTGTCTAAAGTACACTATTTGTACCAATTTTAATATTTTAATAAAATTATATAAAACAGAACACTTGACATTAAAGTTTTGTTATGCAAAAATAAAAGTGTTGCAGTTAAGTGTTATTTAAACACTAAATGCAGCAAATAACCCCGAATATCATATAAACTCCTAAATAATAAACACTAAAGACCATTAGGATGCAGAAAACAACCCACTCATTACAGAGTGGTTTTTTTTTGCCTTGAATAATTATTTATTACTGTACTTTGTAATAAATTTTATTGTATTATTTTTCTATGGTTTCAAATTGTTACGTTCATATTCCATTTTGTAAGTCAAAGTGCAATTATTGCTCCTTTATCTCTTTCCCCTGCTTAGATAAAATTCCTGCTTACATGTTTTCTTTGTACCAAGAAATTTCTCAAAATTACCGAAATGAAAAACTTAATACTCTTTATATTGGCGGGGGAACACCATCTCTTATACCAGTATCGTATATTGAAAAATTACTTAAAAAGTTTCATTTTAGTGATAATTATGAGTGCACAATGGAAGTAAATCCCGATGATGTCAATTCCAATTTGATTTCATGCTATTCAGATTTCGGTATTAATAGAATAAGCATGGGTGTTCAATCTTTTAATGATAGCATATTAAGCTTTATTGCCAGACGACATAGTGCACAAATCGCAATAAGTTCAATTGATATAATAAAAAACTCTGGGATTGATAACATTAGTATTGATTTAATCTATGGTCTGCCAAGTCAGTCACTTAGTGATTTCTTGGCGGATATTAATATAGCCGTAAATCTTCCTGTAACTCATATTTCACTCTACGGGCTAAAAATAGAAGATAATTGCTACTTCTCGTTGCACCCTCCTAAAAACTTGCCAGATGATGATCTTCAAGCTGATATGTACCTTGCTGCATGTGAAATACTTAAAACTAACGGTTTTTTACAGTATGAAATCAGTAATTTTGCTAAAAATAATAATTATTCTATGCACAACTTGAATTACTGGAATAATAGTACTTATTATGGCTATGGTGTCGCCGCGCACGGTTATGTCGACGGATACCGTTACTACAACTCTAATTCTATTGATGAATATATTGAAAATCCTTCTGTTAGCGAATATGCACATTTCTTAACTGATGAAGAAAAATTGCAAGAAGAAATATTTCTTGGGCTTAGAAAAACACAGGGAGTTTTTATTTCTAAAATAAACAAGAAATTTAATATAAATTTTTTAGATAAGCATTTTAATATTATTAGAAAATACTCACCTGAGTTTCTTGTTTTAGACGGTGATAACTTAAAACTTACAACAAAAGGTTTCATGGTTAGTAATATTATATTAGCTGAATTTATATAATTTTTGTGTTAAAATTATACTTGAGTTGGGAGATAAGAGTATGGATTTTATAAAAAAGATATTTGGGCTTACTAATAAAAATTTGATGTTGGTATGCTCATTAGTTATTTTTCAGTGTATTAGCAGTGTATATATTTTAATATCACAAAGAACCGGTATGAATATGGATTTACAAGTTATAATTCTGTATGGATTGATGGTTATAGCTTTTTTCTCCGGATTTTTCAACATAATAAAATATACTGTTAATAATGAAAGCGGCAAACTAAGATTTTTTGAGGGAGTTGGCGATTACTTTTTACCAATGTGCGGAATTTTTATTCTATCTTTTATTTTCTATTCATTGGGTTCAATTATTTCAATAGTTATTGCTGAAAAATTCTTAGGTGGGATTCAACCTATTATATCTTTTGTAAGTAATATATTAAATAATCCAGCAACTGCTGCTGAACTAATAAAAACAGTTGATCCTTCATTGATTTTATCTGTTGAGCTGTGGATTTTGATTATATCTGCAATCTGGGCTATTATTGCATTTGTTTTATTATATTGGATTCCTGTGCTTTTTATTACAAATCAAAGGAATGTTTTTAAATCACTTTTTCAATCATTATCGTTTTTGTTCAAAAATTTTCTTAAAACTCTATTATTTGCATTAGCATTTTTAGTGATTATTATATTGGTATCACTTCTTGAGTCTATAACTTTGAACATACCTGCGATAAGTGCTATATTTAGTATTTTAAGTTATTATTTTACTATTGTATTTTTGTTTGGGGTATTTTTAATTTATAAAGATAAAATATCAAGTAATGATGGGAATATATAAATGAAAAAGATATTATTAGTATTTATACTTTTGTTTTTATCTTCTGCATATGCCTCAGAGCTTGAAGCAACTCCTTCTGAGAAAGAAAAAAATCAGGGCGAAGTAATAGAACAAATTGTTGCTCCTGTAGATCATCAAACAGAAGAGAAGCTTATTAAAGAGCAATCATTGCAAGAAAAGGTCAGTTCTATAGGTTATAAAATTTTGAATTCAAACAGGATACAAAAGCCAATTATTTTTACTTATACATCTGCTCATAAGTCAATGATTCCATCTGATACATCTATAACTAAGCGTCAAATAATCTTTTATGATGAATATTTTAAGTATGCATCATCGGATGACGAAATAGCGGCACTACTAGCACGAGAGATATCAAAAGCTGTACGTTCTTTTGACGGGGCTTGGGGTGGTGCTATTTCTGCTGCACAAGTCAAGATGGCTCCTAAGAAGTATGAAGTCTTTGCTGACAAGAGAGCTGTTGATTATATGGTTTATGCCGGTTATAACCCATTGGGGCTTATTACCTTTATTCATAAGGCGTATCCGCAAAAAAGATATGATGCAGTTTCATATACTAATTTAACATCTAAAAGATTAGCAATTATATATGAATATATTTTTATGAAATATCCTCAATTCTTAATTAATAATGACTATATTAATAACGAAGTTTATCAAAATTTTTTGCTTACATCAATTAATAACAGAACTAAATTAGAGCAAAAATTAAAATCAGGAAGTAACGGCAGTCCAAATTATGATTAAAATTATAACCCTAGCTTTTATATTATTATTATTTTCTTCATTAAATTTATCAGCACAGGAACTTATAAAAGATGATTTAGCCTCTAGTTGGTATAAAGATAAGCAGGTAAATTACATTCAGCCAACTAATAAGTATGACTATTCAAGTTTAAGGCGAGAAAAAATCATTTTGACTCCTACTGAAAAATATTCAACGCCTCATCACGTATATGATGGAATGCCTGTTAGCTTGGTTGTGAAACGTAACGCTCGTATAGGAAGAGACCTGTTGAGAAAAGGAACTCCCGCAAAAGGGATAGTCGAATTATATACAACAAACGGTATGACCGGAATTCAAGCGACTATAACTATTGGAAAAATTGAAATTCAAGGTTTAGATAGCTCTAAACTTGGTTACTATTATGTTAAAGAGGGGCAAAATCGTTCAACTTGGATTCTGCCTTTAAAATGGGCTTTAACCTTTATTCCTTTTGTTGGCTCCTTTACAAACTTAATAAAGGGTGGGCAAGCAGTTTTAAGACCCGGTGATGAGATTCCTGTTTACTATTATTATGATTGGATATAATTTGATAGTTATTCTTTAGCCCCGAAAATACTAGCTTTTAGACTTTAATTGTAAACTTTTGTAAATATTTTCTTCAAAATGTTAAAGATTATTTAAAACATGCCGTAATCCATAGTAAGGAAAAAAACAAAGGAGAAAATGAATTATGGGTATGTCAGCAACACAAGCAAGGTTATTACAATTAACCTCAATCTTGAATGATGTTGAATTTGAAGGACAACAAATCAACATGGCAAGAACACAATTATCGTCCACAAGTGCAAGATTTTACAACCAGTTATTAAGTATGGAAGTCCCAACCCCTCCGGTCAAAAGTGATTACACTAATTTGACCTATACTTATAACGCAAATGGCGCAGATTACACAATTACTAATATTGGTAATCTTGATGCAGATGGCAATGCAGTTGTTACAACGCAGCATACTGGTTATGGTGCTACAGTTACAGGTACTGGTGAATATAGCAAAGTTACCGCAACTGAGAAAAAAGTCAAAGACGAAGAAAAAGGTATTATTTGTACAAGCAATAAAGATAGTCTTTATACTGAAGATGGTACAGAATATACTCCAATCAAAAAAGCAACAGCTTACTCAGAAGGTGCAACTTATGTAGATAGTACCGGCGCTTCAGTTGACGTTGCAGCGGCAGTGAGTGATGCTATTGATTCAGGAAATTATATTGGAGCTGATGGCAAAGTTGTAAGTAGCTATACAATGCCAATGTATTCTAAAGGTGAACAAAAAACACAAACAGTTGATGATACATCTAAGCCTATTACTGATGAAGATGGAAATGTAACAGGCTATGAACAAAAAGAAGAACCAATAGATGAATGGGAATTGGGTACAGAATATACCCCAGAAACCTTCTTCGGACAACTAAATTTAGGAACTGATGTAAACCAAGTAGTTGATGAAGGTGAAGCTACATCTTTTATCGGTACGGCGGCTAAGACTGTTCAAGAATATACAATAGATGGTCAAACACCAATGACTTTTGATGATATTCCAGAAGGTGATGAAACAAGGGCAGAAATTGAAACTGCTATTGCTCAAACAGGTAAAAATCCTGATGATTATTATATCATTCCAGATGGAAATTCATATAAATTATATTTGAAATCTGATGTAAAAGATGGCAATGATTCTGCAGAAGTTCTTGATGCGACTTATACTAATAGTGCTTTATATACAGAAGATACTAATGCTAATTTGGAATTTGGTACTAATGGTAGAATTTCATCAATTACATTACCGGATGGAACAAAAATTGCTGTTACACCGACAGTCGAAACTGATGAACTAGCTTACGAAGACGCTTATTCTCAATATACATATGAAAAACAATTATATGATAAAGATCAAGCAGCTATTAATGCTCAGTTATCTACAATTCAAGCTCAAGATAAAAAATTAGAATTACAATTAACAGAACTTGATACTCGTAGAACTCAAATAACAACAGAGTTAGATGCTCTACAAACTGTTCTTGGTGATAACATTGAAAGAACTTATAAAACATTCTCAGGTTAATTCCCCCAATATGATATAAACCCATAATTCAAAATTTTCGACTCTTCTTTAAAAAAGAAGAGTTTTTTTTATATTAAAATTTGTAATCAGGTTTTGAAGTGTTATAATAAACGCTATAAAAAGAAAAGTGAGGAATTTAAACTATGGAAAAAAACGAGTCAACTCTTGGAATTTTGCGACACTCTACTTCGCACATCATGGCACAAGCTGTTCAAAATCTGTTTCCGCAAGCTAAACTTGCAATTGGACCATCAACAGATACCGGATTTTATTACGATTTTGACATGACTGACGGTCACACATTTACCGAAGAAGATCTCGTTAAGATTGAACACGAAATGAAACGTATCGTTAAAGAAGATCTAATATTTGAAAAAGTTGCAATAAAAGATGTTCAAGAGCAAATTGATGAGTTTAAAGCTGAAGGCGAAATCTATAAGGCAGAATTACTCGATGAACATAGAAATGATAATCCTACGTTATATTTAACAAAAACTCGCGACGGGAAAATTCTATTTAATGATCTTTGTAAAGGTCCACATTTAGAATCAACTCGTGATATAAAAGCATTCAAACTATTAAAAGTCGCAGGTGCCTATTGGAGAGGCTCTGAAAAAAATAAAATGCTACAAAGAATTTATGCAACTGCATTCTGGACAAAAGAAGATTTGCAAAATTACTTAAATTTTCTAGAAGAAGCGGAAAAGCGTGATCATAGAAAATTAGGTGCAAAGCTAGATTTATTCTCTACAAGAGAAGAATTAGGAGGAGGACTTGTACTTTGGCATCCTAATCTTGCTATTGTTCGTGAAGAAATTGAAAACTATTGGAGAACTGAACACAGAAAAAGAGGTTATGTAATTGTTAATACTCCTCATATTGCAAAATCTAAACTGTGGGAAATTTCAGGTCACGCTGACCACTATAGAGAAAATATGTTCTTTATTCAAAAAGATGAAGACAGTGATGACCAATTTATTTTAAAACCAATGAATTGTCCGTTCCATATATTGATTTACCAAGCAAATAGATACTCCTATCGTTCTTTACCTTTGAGAATGGCAGAATTGGGTACAGTTTATCGTAAAGAAAAATCAGGTGCCTTGTCAGGCTTGACAAGAGTTCAAGGTTTTACTCAAGACGACGCACACATATTCTGTACTCCTGAGCAATTAGTGGATGAAATAAACGAAATTATTGATTTTGTTGCGGATACTATGGCTATCTTTAAAATGGATTTTGAAGTAGAACTTTCTACTCGCCCTGAAAGCTTTGTAGGAGAAATAGAAAACTGGAATAGAGCTGAGGCAGGTCTAAAAGAAGCTATGGACAGACGTGGACTTAAATATGATATCAATGAAGGTGACGGTGCTTTCTACGGTCCAAAAATTGATTTTAAAGTTAAAGATGCTCTTGGCAGAACTTGGCAATGTGCTACTATTCAGCTAGATTTTAATTTACCTGAAAGATTTGATATTAAATACCAAGATAAAGACGGAGCTCTTAAAACTCCTGTAATGTTACATAGAGTTATATTTGGTTCTATGGAACGTTTCCATGGTATTCTTATTGAACATTATGCAGGAGCGTTCCCACTATGGCTTGCACCAACTCAAGTTTCTGTTGTTCCAATTTCTAATGAAAAGCACATTGAGTTTGCAGAAAAGGTTTATAAAAAACTTCGTGACAATGGTATTAGAGTAAATCTTGATGACCGTTCTGAAAGCATGAATTACAAAATCAGAGAATCATTACAAGATAAAAAAGTACCTTATGTTTGTGTAATTGGTGATAGAGAGATTGAAGCTGACTCCGTTGCGGTTAGAAAACGTAAAGTAGGACAAGTCGGAACAATGAAAGTAGATGATTTCGTTAATATGATTCTTGATGAAATTAAAACTAAAAAAGCCGACTAATTGATATTTTATTAATTCATCTTAGGCAGCTAATATTATAGCTGCCTTTTTTAATGCTTGGCTTAGCGCTTTATTTATGCAACAATAGTCATATAGGAGGGGATATGCCAAATTATAGACCTTATTTAACGAATGATGGTTCTATTGGATTGTTTTCCGGAGATTTTGATGATATCTTCCACTCGCGGTTTGGAGCCCTATCCGAAGCTTACGAAAAATTTGTCTTGCCCGCTAAACTCGATACTTTTTTCTCCAAATCTGATGTTAATGTTTTAGATATTTGTTATGGCATTGGTTATAACTCTAAAGCTTTAATTAATACTTTTATTAAATACTATTTACAAAACGATAATATTAAAAATTATTTTTTTAAAAAACAACTATGTATCGTATCGAAATATACTGATAATAAAAATTTATCATCTTTTAAAAATACTGAATCGATACATGGCGATAAAAATATATCAGATAAGTTAAACTATCAGAATAAAAAAATAAATTTTAATAATAAAAAATCCTTAAGCAAATTTTTATTTGAAAAGAGCAGACTAAGTTCTATTTCTAATAATTACAATCAAAATTCCTGCTGCTCATTAGATACTTCGGATTTAAAAATCCCTAAGCTAAGTATTGATGCAATAGAATTAGAAAAAGAGTTTGTCTATCTCTCACCTATTATAAAAAATATTTGCTTTGAAGATAAGTATAAAATCTTACCAATAGTAAATGAGCTGATACTATATAAACTATCAACTCAATACGAAAATGATTTTGGAGCATCAATACAAAATTGTGCTGCCATAAATCAAAATAAACGTTATTTTGATAAAAATATGCTCTTACAATCAAAAAAAACGCATATAAAGGGGTATAATTATCCCTGTTTGAACGTTTTATCGACCTTGTTACATAATATATATTATCGCCATATATCGAAACAACTATATGGTAAAAATTTCTCTCTTAACCCCGAGCTTTATTGGTATATATCTAAACGATATATGTGCCGATTCTTTGATTTTTTACTTCAGAATATTAATATTAATTTCTTTATTGATGATGCAAGAATTATTTTAAAAAATTTAAAAAAAGAATATGACTTAATATTCTTAGATGCTTTTACTCCAGCTAAAGCCCCTATGCTATGGTCTGTACAGTTCTTTGAACTACTTTCACAGCATTTATCATTTGATGGGTACATATTAACTTATTCAAAATCTGCCAGAGTTTACTCTGCAATGCTTAAAAATAACTTGTATATTGGCCATATAAAGGATTCAAGTGGTAAAATTATCGGTACAATTGCTACCAAAAACTTTAATAAATTAGAACATCCATTAACACATGATGAAATAGCAGCTCTTTGTACTAAATCAGGAATTCCGTATAATGATAATACGCTTTCTGATAGTTATGATAGTATAATTAAAACTCTAGAAGAAAGCATTTCAAAATCAACGTTACCTACGTTTGCTGAATATAAGAAAGGGCAAAATTATGAAATATAAAGTCGTTATTGTTGGAGGCGGAACATCCGGTTGTGCTGCTGCATATTATACTGCAAAGCTTGGCTTAAAAACCCTCTTAATTGAAAAAAATTCATATCTTGGTGGGACTATATCAGGATCTCTTGTTATTCCTGCTATGATGTCAGTCAACAGTGATATTAATAACGATTTTTTCCGTACTTTTACCTCCTATCTTCATACACTGGGTGGACAAGTAACCTATTTCGATGGTAATTGCGGTTGGTTTAACCCTGAATTAGCAAAGATTGCTCTTGATTCTATACTCTCGGATGCCGGAGTTGATATTTTTTTTAATACTTATGTAAATGATATTTTTATAGCTGATAATCTTATCAAGAGAATATCGGTCTCTAGAGTCGAAAATATTAACCTGGTTAACGAAGAAAAAAATGCTCCAGAATTATCGGTATCTATCGAAACGAATATTGAGGGGGATAATTCTAATGATTTGTTATCGGAATATATCGAAACAGATTATATTATTGATGCTACAGGTTCACAAATAATTTGTCAAAAAGCTGGTTGCAGATTTATTGATGATGGTGAACATAAACAACCTTCAAGTCTGAGGTTTATTGCTGCGGGTGTTAATTTAGCTAAATTCAAGGATTTTATCCTTGAGCTTGACGATGATCGTAATGCAACAACTGGCGGACTTATAGGTAATGAAATACATCTGTCAACTGCTTGTACTTGGGATAAAGAGTGGGCTTTGACCCCTATTTTCCAAAAAGGCTTAGAAGAAGGAATTTTAAAAGAGTCCGATTTAGCCTATTTTCAAGTATTCACTATTCCCGGAATGCCCGGTTCTATTGCGTTTAATTGTCCAAGATTTAGTAAAAATATTAGTAGTAATGAGATACACGCTTATTCAATGGAAATTATTGAAGCCCGTAAAGGTATTGTCAGGTTGATTAATTTTTGTAAAAAGTATTTTCCCGGGTTTGAAAACGCCTATATTTCTGAAATAGCACCTGAGGTTGGTATAAGGGTTTCAAATCGCCCACTAGGCCGGTATGTTTATACTATAGAGGATTTAAAAAGCGGTAGGACCTTTAGCAATCCTGTTTTAGTATCCAATTATCCAATAGATGTGCATTCTGACAAAAAAGAGGATGCAAAACTTGAAAAAGTTTATAAAGAATATCAATTACCGATTGAATCCCTTATTTCCGCTGATTATGAAAATCTTTTTTTTGTAGGTCGCTCGGTAAGTTGTGATTTTTATTCTCAATCTGCTCTTAGAATTATACCCTCTTGTTTTTCTATGGGAGAAGGATTAGCTAAGTATATAGCCGCCTTATCTAATTAAGAAAATTTGAATATATTATATCCTTATATAAACGGAGGATATAATATGAAACTAGAAAATTCAGAAACTATTCATAATTTAGTTAACGCCTTTGCAGGTGAATCTCAGGCAAGAAACAGATATACATTTTACTCCAAGCAAGCACAAAAAGAAGGATATTTAGAAATTTCGCAAATTTTTCTTGAAACGGCCCAGAATGAACACGAGCACGCTAAAATTTTTTATAATTATATACCATTTGAGCACTATGAAGTTAAAGCCACTTATCCGTTTTTTTTAGGTAAAACATATGATAATTTGTTAGCTTCTTCAGATGCAGAACACGAAGAATGGTCAAGTATTTATAAAAATTCAGCAGAAGTAGCTGCAAATGAGGGATTTACTGATATATCAAATTCTTTCAAATTGATATGTGATATAGAAAAATATCATCAAAATCGCTATTTAGAATTAGCTAAATTAGTTAAGGAAAACGCTGTATATTCTAAGGATTATGAAACACAGTGGTTTTGCATGAAATGTGGTTATCATGTAATTTCAAAATCCGCACCTTTAAATTGTCCGGTTTGCAATCACGATTACTCACATTTTCAGGTACTTTGTGATAAGTTCTAAGCTACACCAAACATCTTATTTGAAACATTTGAAGGTAACATTGCTGACCAATCAATTTGCGGAGTATAATTCATAAATTCATTACCAATAAAACCGGTTGGATTATACGCTGTAAAAAGCGGATTAGTCTGCATAGTCGGATTTATTGTTGACGGATTTTGAGTTTCAGTAGTACTAGCTTGTTTCTGTGTTTGTGCTTCTTCTGTTGGATTCGTTTTATTTATTTCAGATACTACTGATTGCCCAAACTTTCTTTGGTATACAGTTTTTAGCTCATTAAATACATTGTAGACTTGTGTCATTTGTGCTTTTGTTGCATTTGCGGTTTCGGTATCGCCTTCTTGTTCGGCTGCCTCAAGAATAGCTCCGGCTTCATATAAATAATTGTTACAATACGCTATTTCTTCTTCTAAATTTTTCTTTGCTTCCGGAGTTGTGTCATATTCAGAGAGCATTGTTTCTATTTTATTTTCTTTAGTAATCTCCGTTTCACTTGGTATTACCTTATCATAAGCCATTTTAGCCAGTTGTGATGTAACACCGCCGATTGCAAAACCTATTGCACTTCCCAAAAGTCCACCAACAAGTGTTCCTGCTCCTGGTATTACAGACCCCAATAATGCACCTATCTTTGCACCAGCAGCTGTACCGGCAACAAATCCGCCAAATCCAACAGCTGTTCTTCCTGTTGATTTAGCCAGTTGTTTAACTCCTTTTTCGGAACTTTCTCCAAATGCTTGTACCACACTTGGAACTTCTTGCAATGCTTCGAATAAAATCATTATTTTATTTGATTTATAAGATTTTAATACTTCACCACAAAAAGATGACTTCGTTGCTCCTTTTGCTAATGCTTTTGTTACAAATCCTGTTTTCCAATTTGTATTCTTTGATACTATTTCATAATATTTTTTATTGAGCGCTTTTAGCTTATCTTTTGCTAATGCACCATTAGTTTGTACTGACTTTATTTCATCCTTTAATGATAAGACATCTGATTGTAAAAATGGATCTTTTACATTTAAACGGTTAACATGTGCATTTAATTCGTTCAATCTAACCATTCTGTATTTATTACTTTTTAAGTTTCCACCAGAAAGTGTTGGATCCATTTTTACTGATGAAAATTCTTTACAATTGAATATTAACGGAAACGCAATACTTGAACCCAATGCCATTGGTGAAAAGTTTTCCCAAATGCTTGGTTCCTCAGGAATTCCTCTTACAACATTGTATGATTGTTGTAAATTTTCTCGCAACTGATTTGGTTGCATTGATGTTACTTTAAGCTCGTCATTTCCCATATATTACTTTCCCTATATTTATATAAAGTTATTATTTTCATAATAATTGATATTTTGTAACAAAATATTTACATTTTTTTATTAATTCAATGTATAATATTAATATGAGTTACTTAATAGAGGATCCAGAATTAAAAAAAGTCGGGCTTGAGTTAATGTTTTTAACACCGCAAAAATATGCAAATCCTGATGGCATCACTGCTGTTGAATTATCTAAACTTGTTGATTTACCTATAGATGTTGTAAAAAAGAAATTACAAATTTTAAAAGATAAAAATATTGTTAGAGTTAAAGGAATAAATCCTAAATATTGGCTATTTGATGAGTATAATTTCCAGCGTTTAGACGATGATGATGAAATATTTGCTCTTTTATGTAGCTTTGATGATGTTGATTTTGATAGATATTTTTCTTATTAGTAGGTGATTAGATGTCTTATAGCGAATGTGTACAGTATGAAATTGAAAAAACAGCCAGAATGTTGCAGTTATGTGCAAAATTTACTTTTACTAAAAAAATTAAACTAGGAATTGCTCATGATGAATTTTTAATTTTAGATACTTTAATCAACAACCCTAATATATCTCAAAGCGATTTATCTAAAATGGTTTTGAAAGGACGCTCTCATACCAGTAAAATTATCGTTTCCCTCGAAAAAAAACAATATTTAACAAGATCACAGAGTACTAAAAATGGCAAAATGATATATAAGATGACTGTTACAAATAATGGTTTAGAGCTTTATAACAAAGCTATGCAAGTGCTTAAAAAAGAAATAGAAGTTTGGAATAAAAATATAGGCGATTCTTCAAATTTAAAAGAGGAATTAAAAAAAATACAAAACTTTATAATAGAAAATGTAGGTGATATTTCCCTAGAATAATAACCAAACTAAGTAAAGACAAATTCTTGAAATATTAATAATAAAAAGCGACGGCATTTAACCGTCGCTTTTTTATAAGCAATCTAAAACTACTTAATTTCAACAGATGCACCAGCTGCTTCAAGTTGTTTTTTAATAGCTTCAGCATCTTCTTTTTTGATGTTTTCCTTAACAGGTTTTGGAGCGCCATCAACTAAATCTTTAGCTTCTTTTAAGCCAAGACCAGTAATTGCACGAACTTCTTTAAGAACTGCAATCTTGTTAGCGCCAG
>CALURS010000021.1 GCA_944323215.1 Candidatus Gastranaerophilales bacterium
CGAAACATCCTCGGGCACGTCAATGCCATAATCAATTTGGAAATCATACAAATCCTCCGGCAGAATGTCAAAACCGTAATCAACTTGGAAATCATACAAACTCTCCGTCGGAAAGTCAAACCCATAAACCTCCTGTGAATCATTTTCTATGGCTTCATCAGGAAACACCAATTCGCTTTCCTTCGGCTCAATAGTTTCGTCCTGATTTTTTGACGAATCCTGCTCCTTAAAATATTCGTCTATACTTTTTTGAAGATTGCTCTTATAATCTTGATATTCCTCTTTGACCGGTTTATCGGGATTAGAACGCCCCGCTTTACTCCTGTAGTGAGCTGAAACAACCGTACCGTCATCTCTTGTGTATTCTCTTACATATACAACATCATCTGATGACCTTAATACAGCATCACTAGGAAACCCGATTTCTCCATACTGATACGTAAGGGCATCTTGGTAATAATTTCCCAGTTCATTGTCCATCTTTACTACGTCTTCATAACTGAAGATTTTATTGTCGTTCGAAATTTTGTTAACAAAATTTCTTAATGTATCGTTCATAATTTTTCTCCTTTCAGCTCCGTTTTTATCCGCCAATAATACTCAACTAAGTAACTTGCGGCATCAAACGGATGTTCTAAAAACTTTAGTTTTCTATCCCTTCTTATTTGTGTTATCGTCGGGACATCAACTATACTTGTGCCCTCCTTAAAGCCTAAATTATAGATGTTATATAACAGCCATTTGCATTTTGGGTCCACGAATAAATGTATTTCATTACTATAGTTCTTTACCCTTGCATTAAAAGCTGATATGCGGCTTAGGATAGGCGGATTATAATTCCTTAGCTTAAATTTTACGTTTCTATACCCATAGTCATTCAAACTGTTTTTTATAATCGCATAATTTGTGTACTCACTCTGAGTAGAACGATTGTCGCCTGATGCGTCACCATTAATAATAATTTCTCCCTGATGGTTGGGATATCGCCTGATAAATTCTTCTATACATTCTTTTGTAGTTGTTTTTTCAATAACCAATTCATCAAAGAAATAAACATTATTTTCATCTTTATGTGCCAAACACCAGCACATCGGATCAACGTTGAAGTCACAAGTTATGTGCAGCGGAATCTCTGAGTTGTATTTCAAGTATTTTAAATTATCCTTAGAGAAATTCTTAACAACAAGACCGCTGGAGTAGTTACCGAATTCGCCAAGCACATTAATCCTGTAGTACTCCTCGTCAAAACTCTCCTGCATTGACTTGATAAAATGCTCAGGAAGATAGATATTGTTAGTAGTTGGTGCCATTATAATCCGATAATTGGGATGAGGATGCTCGATAAATCGTTCATAAATCCAACCTTTTGAGGACTGCGGATTGGTATGACCAAATAACCGGTACCTAAAATCGACCCAGTCTTTTTGACGATAAGTATTCCTTAAACGTCCAAGCAACTGTTTAAAAGACGTATCCGTCAACTGTGAAGCTTCTTCAATCTCTGCCCAGTGAAGGTTTAAAGATTTTATCTTTTCGGGGTTATCAAGACCGCAAAACAATATTTCCGAACCGTTTTGAAACCTTATCCGTTTATCTGATTTGCTATACAAATAATGAACATCAGGCACATATCCGAGCAGTTCCAGATGCTCAAAATAGGTTACCAGTGTAGTCTTTCTGACAAGCTCATATTCTTTTGCCCCGACAAGCCCCCGACAGCCGGGATACTTTCTCGCTAAAAGTATCCCGAGCAGTGCTCCGCACCACGTCTTTCCGCTGCCATATCCGCCTTGATATATTGCTACATCAAGGCTTTCATTATGGGGGATTTCTATAAACTCTCGCTGCTTGGGTAATAACTTGTATTCAACCATTTAATCACCCAACCTTTGACTCACTCGTTGCTGAAGGCTTCGTATCTTCCCAGTTGCAGAATTTTTGGAAATTATCAACACTATGGAATATTAACCAACGATTAAAAGCAGAAACTCCGGAAATGTACAATAAACGTTCAAAAACACAGGTCGAAAAATATCTGTCAAAACCTACATACTCGTGGTTTTCACATAATACATCGTGTATCATCGAAGGGATTAAAAATCTGGAATCAGTCTTTGAACCTATCAAACGCCAAAATAGCCTTGGAATAGTCGCTCCGTCCCAACAATAGCCCTTTGGGATTACGAATTCGTATTTCTTTTGCTTTTGATGATTAAAAAGTACTACTTTTAAGCTCAATTTGTTTTCAAACGGATATTTTGCAACCGCATTCTTATCCGCCATTGACATACTGGGTAAAGCATACCTCACTGATACCGAAGGTCGTTTATCAAAAAATATCGCTAAATCTTTATCTTTATACCATTCTATCATTCACCAAAATCTCCATCTGATACAAAATAACAACCCAAATCTAGTTTCCAGATTGTACGGAATTACTAATACTATCAAGTTTTCCGTTGACTTGAATAACAATACAAAACCAGTTATTCTTCACAGCCTGCTTCTGTGAATTATCATACGCAGGCTGCTTTTGAACAGTTACAACCGCTCTGTTATCATTAAATATCTGGTTTGCACTTTCTGTATTTTCAGTATCCGCACAAAGCCCGCCTAATCCGATTAACAAAATCCCTAATAAAAGAATTACCCTAACCATTTACACAACTCCTTCTGCTATTTCATTTTGTGCCAATAATGCAGTATAGTCTCCTGTTTCAAAAAACGCATTTAACTGCTCATCTGTAAAACCCAACAGCTGTCCAATCTGCTGAACATAAGGATTCCCTCTATAAAAGTTATTGGCTTTTAGCTCTATCTTTAATGCTTTTATATCAATGACAGGTTTACCCTCATCCGATAGCGGTTGAGCCTCTAAATATGCAATAATATCGTCGAAATCCATACCTTTTGCTTTATAAATTCCACGCTCAACATCTGCACCTGTCAGATTCAGCATAGCTATTCTTTCGGCTTCTTGTTCTGCCAGCTTTTGTTGATATTCTTCTGTGTTATCGATAACTTCATCGTCTTCCAGTTTTTCCCAAGCTTCAAGAGCATAAATAGCATTTTCTGTTTCCTCTATTAATAGCCCTTGGTTATGATTATAAGTAACTATAAAATCTGCTCTTTCATTTTCTGTATAAGGTTTGTTTAATTTGTAACTCATTAATCTATCCTCCATTAATAACCACAAGCGTACCAATCCGCACCACTATAATTTCCACTGTTAGGTATATGTATCCCTATGTATGACACATTTTTACCAACATTATGATTTATACCGTTCGAAAATCTGTCTCCGGGGTTCAGCCAAGATGTCATTGTGTAAGTATAATTTGTATTAGAAAAAGATTTCAAGAAATAGATGGTATGAGAACCTAGAGTCCAAGTTCGACCACCTTGCTCCTTAAAGCCATCGGACCAAATTCTATACCACGAAGTACCTGATACATATTTTTCAACAATATAAGAAACTCCAAATGCAGAACGCGCTTCTTCTAGATCAGCAACAACTTCATCTATATTACTCTGTAGCGTTTCGTCTGCTGTATTTGCAGCCTCTAGATTTGCTTCAACAGTTGAAGATAAAGTTGACATACTTTCTGACAAACTCGTTACATCAGTATTCATATTTTGAGTTACTTTTGAAATTTTATCGTCTAAATACTGGAAATTATTATTTACTACTTCAGACGATGCAAGTGAACCATATTCTATATTTATTAATGCCATTAAGCTCCTTTCCGGCAAAAATCAATCTTTGCCATTCATTATTACGTCATAAATCTTATCTATTTTAGATTGAATGTCTGTAAACTGAGCTTTTAAATCTTTAAAAGAACTCCAAGTCACATATTTTCTCTCGACATTCTCTAATATCTCTCTATGCTTTTTTTCTAACTGTTCAGGAGATACTAAAAGATGCTGCTGAACTAAAAAGATAAAAACACAGATTATTACAGGTGCATACTCAAGAACTCTATCTTCCATAACTCCTCTTATTTGGCTTTTGTAACACCACCTGTATATAAAGAAGCTGCTGTTGTTAAAGTATCACCCAGCATACCTAAATAATCTTTCGCACCATAGGTCTGTGTATTAATAGTATTACTTGTCACATTTCCAAGCTTTTCAGCATTTGCAGCACTTGTATTCAAAGACTGCGACTGGTTGTTAGAGATTACATTATAACCGTTTAGGTACATATTCATTAAATTAGATAATATATTTGCTGCATTATCCTGAGAAGATGCCATTAAATTCATCGTATAATCTGATATACTATCATTAATATTATCTTGCACATTATTATACATATCCGTAGCTTGACTTGAACGAATCATGTTTCTTTGTGACAGGGGATTAATAATCTGATTTTCAAGTGTCTTTTCTGCTTCTTCATTAAGATTTTTAGTAAAACTATCTAACTTTGCCTGACTCGTTGCATCATCAATCGTTGGATTTAAATAATTCTGCAATATTGTAGAAATATTATCATTAACAAAATTATTAATAATATCAAATGCACTACCCTCAGCAAATGCAGAATTTGTCCCCTGATTTGTTGTTGTAGATGTTACATAAGGATTTGACGTTGTAGTATTACCCAAAACATTTTTACTACTAGAATTTGTTGTTGATGAACTTGATGATTTACCACCCATTTTTAATTTTCTCCTTTCTTTTTTACATAAGTATTATTATTAACTTTTTTAAATCCGGCTCTTAATAAACAAATTGCAGCCGTTCTATGATTGGTTTGCGCCCAAATATCACAACTGAACCAATTGCTTGAAACCTTTAAGCACTCTATATTTTCTAAATGACAATTTCTGTTAGAATATCCGTTTACATATAGTTTCCTTTGTCTTTCATAGAAATAAAGACAGCCTATAAATTTATTCTTTTTTTCTTCAAAAAATGAATAAAACATAGTAGTTTTAAGTATTAAATCAAAGTCGGGAATATCACCTATTTGTTTAAAATATTTGTAATAAAGATTTCTGCATTCTTTATAATTAAAATTACTATCTCGAGGGATTAAAACTAACATATTATCGCTGTTTAACCTTAATACTTGAGCATTCTAAATTTTTAATACAGAATTCTTGACTTGGCTGTTGGTTAAAAAATGATATTTCAAGAGTATTAAAGATAGCAGGAGGCAGTTTTGCAATTGAATTTAAAACTTTAGTTGAAAAAACACATTTATCCCAATATCCAATATCCCAATACAAGACATTCTTAACCGTATCCGATTTAATAAATCTTGTTTTATAAGGCTTTAAAGTATCATAATTTTTTTGATATTTAACATAAAAATTATTATCATATGCAACATCTAATGTAACTCTTGGGGGATAATAGAATACCTTAACCGTGTTATCGGAGCCCATATTCAAAGGTGTACAATTATAATATGATTGAATAAATTCACCATTAAAATCATTGCCCAAATATTCTTCATAAATATCATCACCAGCTGAATAAAATATTTCATTTATAGTTGTAAAGCAATTAATCTTTTGAGATTTACGCTTAATCCACGCATCCCTGATACAATCATAAATCATAATTAAAGAATAATTATCATCATTTGTCGGAGTTAAAAACCAAATCTCATTTCTATCTTCAGTAACAAGTGACTCCATTCTGCATTGAGACACCTTCTTAAGAGGTATACCAACCAATTCTTCCTGAATTTCTTGAGCTATATTTTCACCAATAATCTTATTTCCGGCCATTTCCTGATTAAAGGTAAAAATACCTTTTTTATTATTATCATAGAAATACAACTTAACACCATGAAAAACTAATGATTTATCAGAAGCACAGCCCCCAGGAGATTCTTCAGAAACAATAAAGCCGTAATCAGAAGCAACGCTTACAAGAGCGGAACTGTCTGAATGAAAGACTGCAAGTGATCCTAAATAAGGATATATTGCCGTAATTGGTTTTACAAATTCAATATAACCGGCAGACGTTACTATTTCAGCATCAGAAGTTGCAAAATCATAAATATTTTCCTGAACAGAATACCAAAGGACTTTACCATCAAAAATCCATAATCTCCCATCAAAACCAACAAGACCTAAGCCAATAACTGAACGACCTTCGGTATCGGTCAAATTCATATCAACGACTTCTGATAAAACACCTTCTTCATTAACTGCGTCAAGCTCAATAGAAAGAATATCAACAGAATTAGAAAATATAAATAAATCTGACCAGCCTTGAGCAAAATCACAACCACAAGATTTACCGGTAACTGTTAATTCAGATTTTTTTAGCAAAAGCTCTTTTGAAAGTGGCTTAAATAAATAAATTTTCCCTTCTGTTTCATTCTCTGTATGCACAAAAAAATTATGAGCACCTTTTTGTACACTATCAAAAATATTTATAACTTTTTCATCCTCAGGTAACAAGCCACAAACAGAAACATTTCCTTTAACAGTCCTTATTCCGACTCCTGAATTTGAATTAGTTGAAAACAGTTCGACATTCTGCAAGTCAGATGCTGTTATTTCCTTTGATGAAAAAACTGATTCTTGACGTTTTATACCGCTAAAATTATTACAAATTAGATTTGTATATTTCATAATAAAATTCCTTTTTAATAATTAGTTTCTATAAATTTTTCCAGTCTGCAAATACGGTTTAGCCACCCCTTAAGAAATACTTTTTGAGAAGGATTTCTTTGTGCAAACTCAATATATTTATCTTTTCTCAGCTTTAAGTATTTATTAATCTCCTTTGAAGATAAAATAAGAAAATTATTAGCTCTTGATATTCCCATATTAACAGCAGTATCAAAATGAACTAGTGCAAGTTTCTCATCATTCAGCTTATCTGCACCGGAGGCCAGATAATATTTTTTATAATAAATATCCTCAATTTCTTCAGAACTAATCTCCTTAACAGATCTAACTTTTAAGCCTTTGGATTTTCTATACCAATCGTATGTAGATTTAGTAATTCCAAAATTTGTTTCTCCGCCTAAATCATTTGGATTGTTTACATAGCCTCCTTCAGCCAGCAAAATAAAATCTAATGCTTTTTTATACTTTACATCGTTTATCACAAACCCTCCTCAAAATTAAAATATAATTTTCCGCTGTGGAGTAACACCATTAGTATATTTAAGCAAAAGCTTATAAGCCTTCTCAAATTGATGTTTATAACTTGAGTAATTTTCATCACTTTCAGCGGCTATTGCATATAACATAGTTTTAGTTATAAGAGCGTTTTTAAATAAGTCTTCTAATTTTTCCGGAATATCAATATAATCAGTATCATTTTTTAAAGAAAAAATAGCTCCACCATTTTTATCCAAACCAACTGCTAACGTATAGTATTCTATTTTTACACTATAAACCTTATCAGGTATCGGATAAAAATAAAGGCTTTGATTATCAATATAAAAATATTTCGGTTCACCTTTTTTTGCATCAACAAGAGTTTTATCTTCTAAAAGCTCTAAGTAATAACCATCTATTGATACGCAATATCCTTTTTTTCCATTAGAAAACCTTTCAATAATGTTACCATCAGGCAAATTATACTCTTGTTTATTTTCAGCCAAAATTATTTCTTCTGTTTTTCTTCTAAAAGCAAAATCTGTAGAGCACCACAAATCTGAAAGTGCTTTATTTATTGACGAAATTAAAACATTTTCAAATTCAGCCTGAGAATCGACTTCATCATCAAACATTGACCACGCTTGAGAAGCTACACTATTATATATATCTAAAAGAGTTAAAGTCACAATAATTTCTCCTTTTTATTAACATTGGATTTTTTAACAGTTCTTTTTTTTGTCTTAGATTTAGCTGTCGTTTTTATAATCTGCTTGTCTTCAATCTTTTTTTCTTCGACATCACTAACAACAACCAAATGATATATATTCTTTGGATTATTGATGTCAGGCTTAGGCGTTAAAAAATCAAGAACAGAATTATCTTTTACTCCGGATATAACCTGATAGAACTCAGGTTCTTGTTTAATAATTTCAATAGCTTTATCATCCGGAAGAATAAAAATATTATTAGTAAGAATATTTTTAAATTTAATCATATTTAATCTCCAAAAGAAAAGCGGAACGGAACTCAAAGAAAGAATAAAAACAAATTTAATAAGATTTCCGTTCCGCCTCAATAAATAAATTACACGACAGGAACTAACCCAGCTCTTTTAGCGACAGCATAAATATTTCCGGTAAAAGTTGCCGAAAAATCTATATATAAAGAACCATCTCTGTTCTCAAATCTTGAAAAATCTTGGATTTGACAAACTGTAGTTGCATTTGCATCAATATTTATAACTAAATCACCAAGCATAGAATTCGGATAAGTATCACCAGCTATGAATGAAACAGTTTCTGATGAATCAGCCGTATTTTCAATAACAATAACAAGTGAATTATTTTTATTTTTAGCCACATCAGCGATTTCAATACCGTTAGCAACCGTAACGTTTTGTGGTTCAATCTTTGCACTTGCAACAGATTGAGAATCCTCAAGTTGAGGTAAATATACATTAATAATATCTCTAGCCATTTTATAAATCTCCATTAATCAATAAAACAAATAATAACTATGCAGCAGCAGAAAGTGATAGAAGTGCCTTAATTTTTACAGTACCCAATAAATCGGCACGAGGAGCACCAACACCGTATAAACCATAACCTTTATAAGTAGAGTTGAAATTCTTTTCAGGGATATAGAATTGAGTTGACATATCGGCAGAAATACCACCCGCAAGAGTTTTTCCTGCAACACCAAACAACGGATAAAATACTCCATTTTCAGGTTGAGCAATATTATTAGAAGTATAAATTTCCCAACCGCAAAGTTTACCTATGTGCCCCTTTTCCATCTTATTATGACCTGATTCAACATATTTCAAGTCTTCTAATTGACCAAGATAGAATTGAAATTCAGGCGGAACAATACAAATCATAGAACCGTCTACCCAGTTAGTGTGTCCTTTACCGTCACCCCTTTGAAACTTTGCCTGCATAATAGCTAAAATTTCTTTAGCATACTGCGCGTTTAAAGTAATAGCGTCACCATCATCATCTAAATAATGCCCTGCTCTTGTATAAAGGGAACCAAATGCCGTATCTACAGCAGCTGCGAATTGTTTTATAGCATCATCACAATAAGTACGAGCAAGATTTAGTTGAGTACCCGCAGCTTCAGACTCTTCAATTTGCTTTTCTTCAACGGCAGATAATTCAAAATGGAAGGCTTTACCTTTATCAAGTTTAACTTTTGTAATTGATAAACCTGCTTCTTCAGCATCATGTAAATCTCCACCATCATAATCGTACATGGAAATACAGGCAGGCATAATAATATCAATTTCATCTCCTTTACGAACATTTGGCTTTGATTCAGTATGAGCGAGTTTTCCAATTACTAGCTCATCATAAAAGTATTTTTCCATCGATTTGTTTAAAATAGATTTAATAATTTGTTGTACAGACATTTTTAATTCCTTTCATTAAATAAATAACTACATCAACTCATCAAGAGCCTTATCAAGTTCCTCAGGAGTCATATCAGTCAATTTCTTTTTCTTTGACTTAAATTTTGTTACATTGTCAGAATAAGTTAACAAATCAGTAGCATTATCAGATTCAGATAAAATGGCTTCAGCTCTTTTAGCCTGTGCTAATCTTGAATTGTGATAATTATCAATAAGCTTAACTAACATATCAATATCTAATTTATTACCAAATCCGTCATAAGCAGTCTTAAGAATTTCTCTAAACTCTCTATTTTTAAGATAATTTTCCGTATTATATTTTTCATCAATGTTTCTAACAAGATTTTGAAATTCTTCAAGCCTTCTTTTATTTTCTCTGCAACGTTCAATATGAGCTTCATATTCTTTAGCAATTTTACGCAAATCACCAAGTTCTTTAGATTGCAAGCCAAACTTTCTTTGAAGCTCAAGATAGGCTTTTGATAATTCTTGCGGAGACTTAAACTTACCACCAATCAAGTTTATATCTTCGTATTTGCGCGGAATATCCTCCGCGGGACTGTCGGAGCCGACATATCTAGAGTTTGAAGTTTCTTCTTCATAAGAAGGTTCAATAAATTCTAAATTTTGTGGTTTTTCCGAATTTTGATTAAATTGTTTTAACATAATTTTCTCCTTTCTAAAAATCAATACACAATTAATCTTTTATTTTTTCTTCTCGCCATCACCTCCCAACTCCTTGGGAGCCGCAACCGAATAACTATCTTTTGTCTTTTTGTCTTGGACAGCAGCAGGCTTAATAACTTGAGAAGAAAGACTATTTTTATTCTGAACAGCATTCGTAAGCTGAGCAGCAATATTTTTAATTAAATCCGGATTACTTAACAATCCTTGTATTGCTGTAGCAAGCTGATTTTGTGATTGTTGCGGCTGTTCTTTTGTAAGAAAACGTTCTGGATTTTCAACACCCTTCTGTTCAAAATACCAAGTAAATATCTCACGAATATCAAGCGGAATAGCCTGAGCAAATCTTTCTATAACAGACACTATCATATCTGCCTTTTGCGACTTTTCAACAATACCTGAGCGATCAGAATATGTATATCTGTAATCACCCTGACGAACTTTATCATCAACAACAACAAGATCTGCTTGGTTATTATTATTAAGATAAACTTGCTCTATTCCTGTTTTAAAATCCGCACATAGTTTTGCAACGTTTTTAACATCTGGAATTATTAAATACTGATTGATAATATCAAGCATCATTGATAAACGTGTCAACTGACCTTGAGTTTTAGTAGTAATTTCAGTTGCTGTTTTAGTAGTTTCCTCATTATTTCCAACCATATTAGGATATATTCCGCTTACTTCTGACATTAAATCATCCAAAAAGGAAATATCGTTAAGGAATAAATTAACGTTAAACTGCATTTGCTTAAATAAACTATTTGGTGAAATACTGTCACCATATTCAATAATTTTGCCAGGATAAAGCTCAATTTCTTCCTCATCAAAAAATCCTTCCGGAGCCAAAAGTGGCGGATTTTCAGACAATGATTGCATATCACAAGTTCTGTTTAACAAGTTTTCTTGTGTTAAAGCAAGATTGAGTATTGAGTACAAAGGACTAATACCTCTGCGGGTTTCAGGGTCAACTACAAATGCACCGTAAGTAAACGGATTAATAATTCTCTCATTCTTTGAAAACTTAACTAAATACTTTCTTGCAACAACAACAGCATGCCAGTTTTTTAGGACTGTTCCGTCAGGAAGTTGAAAATCACCCCAATGTTCAAGTACTTCAACGGTAGACCCGTTAACTATCTCTCTATATAAACGTCTTTTTGACTGATTTGACAAATCTGTTGTTGATAATTCCGAAACTAAGTTCTGAATATCTTCAGCATTCTCTTTAGATATCTTATATAGTCTATTATTAATAATTTCATAAGGAGTCTTAAATGATTTATAAACCTTTGGACAACTATCCCAATTAGCAGACTGTGAAACATCAAAAACTAAATCTGCAGGATTTACAGGATAAATATAAGGATTATCATACACCTTTTTGGTATCAGTCCAAAAGTTTTGACCTTTAGACATTGCGTCAACCAATAATGGTAGCTTTTTTATATCCTTTTTTAAAACACTTCTAAAAAACGAAATTGGTCGTCTGTATTCTTGATAATGCTTTTTCCAAGCTGTAAATGATATCATTTCGCCATACAATAATGCGTTATCCAATATAGCATCACACGTTTTTTGATAATCCATTTTTTCAAAAATATCAACTAAAATAGCCTTCTGTCTGTTTGCAAAATTATCACTTTCATGGTTTTCACCGGATACATCAAACATTGAATTTACGTTAGAGTAAATATTTTTCCAGATAAACGCTTTTAAAGTTTGATAAAACATAAACAATTTACACATTTTAACCTTCGATTTCCATTTTTTATGCTTATGACCCTCTGTAGAATATGTATTTTTAAAAAATATCTCATTTATTAAAGAATCCGCTTTGGCAAGGTTTGAGGAACGAGCCTCATTATATGTAGTAAATGTATTTACGATTTTACTAACCACCTCTTGTGCCATATCATCAGTTAATGATACTTTTTTGTTTTCCGATTCAATAATGTAATCAAATGACATAAATATATTCCTTTCTGTTTTTTTTTAAAGAGAAGTACCCTAAGCACAAAGGGTACTGATAATGTAGTGTAGGGGAAGTATTATACTTTTGAAATATCAATACCTTGAATTATAGAAATTTCAGGTTCAACACTTTTAACATCTTCTTCATCATCCAAGCCCAATGCTATTCGATGCCCTTTTTGAATTTTAACAATTGACGCAACTAAAAAATCAAGAGTTGAAATAGTAGACTTTGGAATATCAGTAAAATCGAAATCTGAAGAAGCCACATCCTTAGAAAATCCATCCAGCAAATACTCAACATTGTCTAATAATTTGTCATATATTTTTATATGCCGTTGATTTGCCGGGGCTTTTGGATTTTCATCAACAGTAACTTTTGGCATAGTTTGTTTTACCTTTTTTCAGATAGTCTTACCTGAGTTAACATCTTATATTTTTTTCTCACAACTCTCCTTTCAATGATACAAATTTTAGGGGTAAATTTTAGGGGTAAATTTAGGGGGTAAATTTATGTGTAAATTTCCCCAATGATAAAGTAATTAGGGGTAAATGCATTTAGGGGTAAATGCATTTAGGAGTAAATGTTTTAAGGTTTACAAAAAACATTTATAAATGAAGTAGACTAAGCAATTTTGTGAACAAAATTTCATTTTGTTTTCCTTTCACATATCCAACGGGGTAAGTATTAACTTATTACAAAGCTATCTTATACTTTTTTGTTAATAAAACCCAAGAAATGTTACGAAAACTTAATATCTTATCTACAAATCTTTTGTAATAAGCGTTTGCGGCGCACGTACACTCAAGAAAACCAATATTGACAAGTATTCAAACCGTAAAGAATTTAAGCTTGAAAAGGTAAAATTTTTCAATTAAAATTCATAAAAAAAAGGATTAAGAATGAAAAGATTATATGTAATATCAGGATCTTCCGGAGTCGGTAAAGGCACAATAATAAAAGAGTTTTTAAAGCGCAACCCAGAGTATAAAGTTTCAGTATCATCAACAACAAGAAAAATTCGTACTGGAGAAAAAGAAGGAGAAAATTACTACTACATAAGTAAAGAAGAGTTTGAAAACGGTATAAAAAACGGTGAGTTTTTAGAATGGGCAGAGCTTTCCGGGAACTATTACGGAACGAGGAAGACAACCGTCGAAGAAGCACGAAATCGAGGAGAAAATCTAATACTGGAAATAGAAACACAAGGCGGACAACAGATAAAGCAATTATTACCAGAATCAATATTGATATTCATAGCACCACCATCATTTGAAGAATTAAAGAAGCGTTTAGAGGGCAGAAAGACAGAAGATGCTGCAACAATCCAAAAGCGTCTTAGCCAAGTAGAGAGAGAAAAAGAATCATCTAAAGAATATGATTATATTGTAGTAAATGACGAAATAGAAAAAGCTGTAAAAAGAATAGAAGAAATCATTTCACAATCCGCAATATAAGATTGACAAGGTTTTTAAAATGATTTATGGTAAATGATATAAAGATAAGGGAATGCACTATGTACAAACGTTGGTATGACAAAGATCCAGCAGTGAGTCTGGCGGTTAGCTTAATGAGAAACGCAAGTATTGAAAATCAATACAAGTATGCGGATTTTATAATTGAACAGGCAAAAAATTGTGGAGTTGTACTTGATAGCAATCCTTTAGCGGGAGCTTTCAATTATGTATTCTGACGTTGGTACGATAATGATAAGAAACTATCTGAAGCACTTGAATATTTACAAAAAGCTCCTGTTGAAAGCCAAAAAGAAATAGCTCTTGATTTAATACATATTATTCAAGACTCATAAGAATAACAACAATGGAAGCAATAATATTTAACCCTGTAATAATATCAATAGTAGTACTATGCATAATGTGTGTATGCAAAGTTAATGTTTTACTTTCAATAATAGCTTCAGCAATTCTTGCCGGTTTACTTTCGGGCATGGACATAGAAACAATAATGCATACATTTATAGCAGGCATGGGTGGGAACTCAGAAACTGCACTGAGTTATATACTACTTGGAACCTTTGCGGCAGCTATGACAGATACAGGTATAACAGGAATGCTTGGTAACACTATATCAAAATACATAAAAGAAAATAAATATATGTTACTGCTAATAATAATGCTTCTTGCTATAGCATCGCAGAACATTATACCGATACATATAGCATTTATACCTATTTTAATTCCGCCGTTGCTTGGTTTAATGAACAAACTTAAACTTGACAGGCGTGCTGTAGCTTGTACACTAGCATTTGGGCTCAAAGCTCCATATATTACAATACCTATTGGGTTTGGATTGATATTTCAAAATCTTATTAAAACAAGTTTAACTGATAACGGGTATTTTGTAACCTCCTCACAAGTTTGGAAATCTAACATTATACTTGGAATAGGCATGATATTTGGTTTATTAATCGCAATATTCATAAGCTACCGAAAACCAAGAGAGTATAAAACCTCAAACAATGAAATAAAATTAACAAATGAAGAAAAATTTGGCAAAAAACAAATAATAATTATAGCCGCAATAATAGCAACATTTGTAGTTCAGCTAATATTCAAATCTCTACCACTTGGTGCACTAGTAGGCTTGGGAATAATATTTACCCTTGGAGCCGTAAAGCACCATAAGATGGATAACATACTAAACGAAGGTGTATATCTAATGGGATATATAGCTTTTGTAATGCTTGTGGCATCAGGCTTTTCAGAAGTACTAAAGGCAACAGGAGGAATAGATAGTTTCGTAAATACAGTAATACCTCTTTTACCTGCAAACAAATTTATCATGTCATCAATCTTACTTATTACAGGGCTTTTTGTAACAATAGGAATAGGAACAAGCTTTGGTACAATCCCAATATTAGCGGTATTATTCGTCCCTGTATTTATAAAAATGGGATTTACTCCTGCAGAATCAATAATAATCCTATCAGCGGCAGCAGCATTAGGGGATGCCGGCTCACCAGCATCAGATACAACTCTTGGGCCAACAGCAGGCTTAAATGCAGATGGACAACACAATCATATTTATGACACATGCATCCCGACTTTTCTGCATTACAACATTACATTAATACTATTTGCATTGATTGGAATAACAATTTTTTAATTTATATACCCATTTACTAAAAAAAATAGGACTATCGGCTCATGCACAAATGACCTAAATTTTGATATCTTAGACATATATTTTAATATTTTCAATTATATATATAGGTAATGAGAGGCAATAATGCGAAAGACAAATGAAAATTTAACACAAAGGGAATTGGAAGTTTTAAGATTATGTGCAAAAGGCTACACTAACACAAAAATAGCGAATGAGCTTATGATAAGCACCCATACAGTAAAAGCTCATATAAGCAGCATTTTAGATAAACTAAAAGTATCCTGCCGTTTACTGGCGGTAACAGTAGCAATACAAAAAGACATTTTATAAAATCATATATATACAGGATGGTGTAATACACGCAATATTATAGAATGGAACTAAAGTACCGGGACAGAGGGATGGAAGAATTCGACTTTAGTTCATACAACAAAATAAAGCGTGTATCCAATGAAGAATTGGCTGAACTTTGGAGTGCTTATTTTCAAGACAAA
>CALURS010000022.1 GCA_944323215.1 Candidatus Gastranaerophilales bacterium
TAATGACACAATTGCTAACAAAATAATGAAAGCATATAGTAAAATTTCGGAGTAATAATGAAAGCTGTACTATATTACGGACCTGAAAATATCAAGTACGAAGAAACAATGATAAAACCGCTTGCAGATGGAGAAATACTTGTAAAGGTTGAGTCTGCGCTTACTTGTGGGACTGATGTTAAAACATACAGAAGGGGGCATCCTGTTCTGATTAAATCTGTTCCATCAGGATTTGGACATGAATTTGCCGGTACGGTTGCAAAGCTTGGGAAAGGCGTTACTAACTTTAAAATTGGTGATAGAGTTGTAGCAGCCAATTCTGCTCCCTGCGGAGAGTGTTTCTTTTGTAAAAGAGAGGAATTTAACCTGTGTGAGAACTTGGATCTCTTAAATGGAGCTTATGCTGAATACATTGTTATTCCTGAGAGAATTGTCAAGAAAAATACTCTTATTCTTCCCGACAACCTTTCCTTTGATAAAGCGGCCTTTTGCGAGCCGCTTGCTAATGTTGTTCACGGAGTTGAAAGAACTGACATAAAAGCAGGACAGACTGTAGGTATTATTGGTATTGGTCCCATTGGGCTTATGTTTGCAAGACTTGCAAAGCTTAAAGGGGCAAGGGTTATTGCAGCAGGAAGAAATCCGATTAAGCTTAAACTAGCAGAAGAGTTTGCTTATGCTGATGAAGTAGTAGATTTAAAAAAGTATCCTAATCCTGAAAAAATTTTCAAATCATTTACCGAAGAGGGGAAAGGGCTTGATATTGCGGTGGAATGCGTAGGACTTCCTGAAATTTGGGAAAGAATTTTTGAATGCGTTAGACCGGGAGGAACGGTTCACTTCTTTGGAGGGTGTAAATCTGGTTCAAAAGTTTCTTTTGATACTACAAGGCTTCACTATAGTGATATCAAACTTATGAGCGTTTTCCATCATACGCCTAAATATTTTAGAATGGCTCTTGATTTAATTGCCTCAGGCGATGTTGAAGTTGAAAAGCTTATTACAGCTACACTACCGCTTAATAAACTTGAGTATGCTATGCAACAGCATATTCAAGGTAACGCTGTTAAATTCCTTATCAAACCTCAATTTGTCTAGATATTTCTTTTTTAGGGTTTTTGCCAAGCTCATATCTATATAAATCATACGAAACTGCTTTGCCCTCGGTATCTCTATTTATAATAAGTTTTGTAGAGTATTTGCCCCTATTGGTTTCGACACTCTTTACTAGACCATTTTCATAAACTCTTGTTTTAGGCAAACCCTTTTTTGAGTAATATTCAAGCTTGCCTGTATAACGTTTTCCACCCCTTAATAATATCCCATTATTTATTATCATATCCATACTTTTTATTGTTTCTTCCAAATTTCTTATTTTTATTCTTTTATTGTGGAATAAACTTGCACCTACTAATCCTGCACTTGCCAATCCGGATAAGGACAACAATACTAATGCTGTCCTATTCCCCATAATTTTTATTTCTTCATCTCTCTTTTGTTGTTCAGTATTATATATTGAGTTCTTTGGTGTGGTTATATTTTCTACTCTCATTTTATTCTCCTTATAGTCAAATGCATCATATATTATTTTGATAATAATGCCTATTCTCTATAGGGAGAAATCAAAGGTTACTCAAATAAAAGAATAAATTAAAAGGCTGAGTCTGAGATTAACTCAGACCCAACCTTGAAGTTTGATTCTATTGGACGTTATCGGAATTACATCATTCCGCCCATACCGCCCATTCCGCCCATTGGCATTTCCGGTGCTTTAGATTCTTCCGGAATATCAACAACTGCAGCTTCGGTTGTTAATAGCATTGATGCTACTGATGCTGCATTTTCCAATGCTGAACGAGTTACCTTTGCAGGGTCTACAATACCAGCTGCAAACATATCAGTATATCTGTCCAATAAAGCATCGTAACCGTATGCACCTTTTTCTGAACGAACATTTTCGATTACTACATCAGATTTTGCTCCTGCATTATTCGCAATTGCTCTTAATGGGATATCCAATGCTGCTGTTAAAATTTTAAAGCCGCTCTTTTCATCATCTGATTCAAAGGCTAATGTAGCTAATTTGTTTTCAAGTTCTTGTTGAACTCTTACTAATGCTACTCCACCACCTGGAACTATACCTTCTTCATTTGCGGCTCTTGTTGCGTTTAGTGCATCTTCAATTCTTAGTTTTCTTTCTTTTAACTCAACTTCTGATGCTGCACCAACTTCAATTACGGCAACTCCGCCTGATAGTTTTGCCATACGTTCTTGTAATTTTTCTTTATCATATTCACTATCAGATGCTTCTATTTGCTTCTTGATTAAGTTTACTCTTTCTTTTACAGCTTCTTTTGTTTCGTTACCTACAACAATTGTAGTTTCATCTTTGGTTACTGTTACTCGTTTTGCCAAGCCCATCATATCTGTTGTTACATTTTCTAACTTGATTCCAAGTTCTTCTGTAAACATTTGACCGCCTGTCAAAATTGCAATATCTTCCAACATTGCTTTTCTTCTATCACCAAATCCTGGAGCTTTTACAGCAACTGCTCTCAATACTTTTCTCATTGTGTTTACTACCAATGTAGCAAGAGCTTCGCCTTCTACATCTTCTGCTATTAACAACAATGAACGTCCGTCACGAGCCACTTGCTCCAATATTGGAACTAAATCTGCTATTAAATTAATTTTCTTGTTTATACATAAAACGTAAGCATCTTCTAATACTGCTTCCATTCTCTCTGCATCAGTTACAAAGTATGGAGATATATAACCCTTATCAAATTGCATACCTTCTACAACTTTCAAGTTAGTACCGAATGATTTTGATTCTTCTACCGTTATTACACCATCATTACCAACTTTTTCCATTGCTTCTGCTATCAATTCTCCGATTTCGGAATTGTTGCCCGCTGAAATACCTGCAACTTGAGCTATTTCTTCTTTTGTATTTACTGGTTTTGATAAATCTTTTATTTTGTTTATTGATATTTCTACAGCTCTATCAATACCTCTTTTTATTGATATTGGATTTGCTCCTGCTGTTAAATTTTTCAAACCTTCTTTTACGATTGCTTGTGCCAATACTGACGCTGTTGTTGTACCATCACCTGCTACATCATTTGTCTTTGATGATACTTCTTTTAATAATTGAGCTCCGGCATTTTCTAAACCATCTTGTAACTCAATTTCTTTTGCAATAGTTACACCATCATTTACTATTTGAGGTGCGCCAAACTTCTTTTGTAAAATTACATTTCTACCTTTTGGCCCCAATGTTACTTTTACAGCTTCGGCTACTGCATCTATTCCTTTTAGAAGAGCCTTTCTTGCTTCTTCTTCAAAAACTATACGTTTTGCCATTTTATTTCTCCTTTTAATATCGCTTATTTGTTTTTATTACTCAAGAATTGCTAATGCGTCTTTTACTGAAAGAATTTTATACTCTGTACCATCTACCTTTACATCGGTTCCTGAATACTTTGCATATAATATTACATCACCAACTTTTACATCCATTGGCTCTCTTTCACCATTTTCGCCAACTTTACCTAAACCTACTGCTACTACTTCACCTTTTTGTGGTTTCTCTTTAGCACTATCCGGTATAAATATTCCGCCAGAAGTTTGCTCTGTATCTTCTATTACCTTAATTACTATTCTGTCTGCTAATGGTTTAATTGACATAATCTTATATCCTCCTTTTTCCTATAATCTATTTATACAATGCTTTAGTTAAATTCTTAATTTTCTTAATGAAAAATTAAGAATTTAATTTTCCTTCCTATCAAAACCTTTTTTACTATTTTACAATTTTATGTCTAAAAATTGAATTTGTACCTTGAGAGGACACAAATAAAAGATTGTTATTAACATGCAAACCGTAAGGCTTATTAATATTATCTAAAAGCACGACTATATTACCCTCAGGTGTTATTTTGAGAACATTATTTGCATTGTAATTTGCTACATATATATTTCCCACACTATCACTTGCCAAACTTATAGGGCCGTTAAGCTTGGGACTTTTTACAAATACTATTCTTCTACCCCCTGGAGTAATCTTTATTATTGTATTATCAGTAAATGTCGCAATATAAAGATTTCCTGCTTTATCTGAGGTGATACCGGTTGGACTGACAATATTCTCGTATATTCCTACCGTTTTTGCTACATTTGATTGCGGATTTGCAACAGGATCAGGAGTCGTCGTTTTTATTTTCAACTTTTCCAATAACGCCTGTGCAGGTTGATAATATTCACTCGCTGAAGGAATTATATTAACATATGATTTTAAACTATTATAATCACCTAACTTTTCACATATTAATGCTGCTTTATAAACTGACTCATAATCATTGGGGTTTCTTAATAATATTTGCTTAAAAACAGAAAGTGCCTCTGAATGCTGATTGGTATAATCAAGAATTACAGCCAAATTATAATACGCATCATTATAATCAGGATAAACTTTTATTGCATTTCTAAACGATTTTATTGCTTTGTCATATAGCCCCAACTTATAATAATCTACGCCCTGATTATATTCTAACTTTGCATCCAATGGTATAGAATCAGCCATAACAGGCGGCACACTTAGTGCCATACCTGTTATTATAGACAACATTATTAATATTTTTTTTACCATCTTTATCCTAATTTTGCCAACAACTCTTTATGTTTTTCTGCAAACTCTCTTCCTCTTGCTATTATAGCAGCTTTTAAGATTTTTTGAAGATCTATAATTTCCATATCCTTAAAATTATTTGGTAATCTTAAAGACCAATTGGCATCACCTGATGTCCCAGGACGATTATATACATCCTCAATTTGGAAAAAGTCTGTGAAGAATATTTGAACATTTCTGGCTTTTGATGCAAATATTTCAACTAACTTAACAAATTTCAAATAATCTGCATCTTTTGTAAGGCGAACAATTATATCGTCTTTGTTATCGGCTTCTGCAAATAAATCTTCTACTAAGTTCTTTGCATGTAAATACCCCTCATGAGTATTTATCATTGATTTTGCCCAGAATGACACAGGCAAATTATCATGTGTACCAACCATATTCCATACATTTTCTTCTATATTTTTACATCTATATGGGTGCATTGGCTTTTCAGGTACTACAAACTGAGTTAAACGCATACCTTGAAGCTGATATTTTTTCATAACTGCTTCTACCGGATTAGTTAAAGTACCTAAATCCTCACATACTATTGCATTTTTATCAAGCCCACATTCTTTAGCTGCTGCGATTACTATTTTTTCGATAAATCTGCCGTATAATCTGATTTGTTCATCATTTAAGGTTTTAACCCTTTTTTCTTTATCCGGCTCTAATGTATAATCCAAATCGCTTAACCCCGCAACAGCAAATCTTGATAAGAACGGATGCTCCGGAGAAGAGAATAAACGACCTGCTCCGTCTTCACACTTTGGTGTTTTATCGGATTGGTAAACCCACGGATCTATTAACCCAACTATATGGTCTATCCTTACACCTCCGGGGTTTTCAGTAAACATCTTTTTATAAAGACGTTTCATTAACTCGCCGCCTTCTCCTAAATTGCCTTCCCTATCAAATAACTTTTCAGGATTCATTGCCGGGAAACCCCATGCTTGACCATCCTTTGAAAAATAATCCGGAGGACAACCTAATGAATACCCTTCCAAGAATAATGATTGGTATGCCCACGCATCTCTATCAGAAAATGCAACTTGCCTGTCTGCTATCATTTTTATATTATGCTTGAGAGCAAACTCCTTGGTCTTTAAAGACTGTTCCTCTAGTACAAATTGACAGAACTTATAAAAATCTATTTCATCTAAATATTTTTTCTCTATCTCAGATATTCTTGCTTTATAACGATTTGCTTCTTCTGCATTAGTCGGATTTAATAAATTTTTATCATCACCATTCTTCCAACCATACCAATAATCGCTACCATTTTCGATAGATAATGCTTCGTATAAAGCATCTTTCGATAACCAAAAATCATTTTCTTTTTTAAACTTTTCAAACGCCTTGCTAAATTTTGAGGTTTTCTTAAAATTACCCCAAGCAACTTTTAATGCATCATTCTGAGCTTTTGAAATATATGAATATGATGTTCTGCCTTTATCTGCATTAGGATTATTTTTTATAACATCTTGGTAAACAGACAACGGTAAAATATTATCCCACTCTTTTGTTGTTAGTTGCTTTAAGTCTATAAATAATGGGTTACCAGAGAATATAGTTCCACAATATGGAGAAGCATCCGTAGATTTTGTCTTACCATTGGGACCTAATTGAATAGCATTAAAATAATTTTCAGCATACTCAATTAAAGAATGCCCCGCGTCAGAATTATATGAACCAAATCCGGTATCTTCACCCTCTGTAGAAGGGAAACTCCCACCGTGAACAATTAATGCAAAATTATCTTTTCCCAGAACCTTTAACGCTTCTTTTACTAATTTGCTCTCTATTTTTACCATCGTCCCACCCATCATAATAATACTCTCCTTATTTCTTCCTAGTTTATCATCCATATATTTTTTTTTCAACTTATACAGAGATTACAATTTGTAACAAAACAAAAGAGCCCGACTTTACACAGTCGGACTCTTTGTTAGCATCTTTACTATAATGCCTGCATCTCTACAGAAGGCTCTCTCACTTCCGGTATTTCGTTCATCTTTGGCAACTCCGGAGTTTTCTCTTTTGCTGATAATTCTGTCGGTTGAATCTTTTCTAACTCAAGTGACTTTTTCTGCTCATCTAATACCTTCAACAAAATCGGATCAGGCTGTTTTTTTAATGCGTGATAGTCCGCCATAATTTTTGAAACAAAATGTTTCGTCTCCGCAAAAGGAGGAACCGCATTGTATTTTTTTACATTTCCCGGGCCTGCATTATAAGCTGCTAATGCAAGTTCGGTAGAACCAAACATATCATACATCATTTTGTAATAGGTTAATCCACCCTTAATATTATCATTCAAATAATACGGATTAACACCCAACTTTTTCGCAGTAGACGGCATTAATTGATATACACCAACCGCACCATGCCTGCTCTTTAAATCGTGATTGTAGTTTGATTCCTTCTTTGCCAAGCTTAACGCTAACGCCGGATCAATATTCATCTCTAGAGAATGTTTGATAATGCTCTCTTTTACGGAATTGGCATTAATGTCATTTGCATAAGAACAATTAAAGCTGCAAATAGCAATCGCCGTTAATAAAAGTGATAATTTTTTAATCATAATCCTCTCTCCGTTTGTACATTGGAGTTTGCTGTAAGATTCCACAAGTAACGTTAAAATCCTCATAAAATTCTAAAATTACAAAATCTTCATCGCAAATTATGTGATTGTCCCTAGCATTATAGACCAAACATTTTCAAAAATCAACCCTAAGAGCTTTATTTGTTATTATTACAGGCTTTTCAGCTATTTTTATTCATAGTTTTATTGTAAATTTTGTAAATAATTTGACAAAAAAATTTACATCATGAAACATTTTGATTCAAAAATGAAATTTTATGATAAATTAAAAATATGATAAATTTTTATCTGATTATCACATTGGAATTATAGGAGACAATAATGGCGGAGTATTTGACCAAAGAGGAAATTAAGCAGTGGAGAAGCTCATTGGAAAAAATCACTTTAGAAGAATTTGCAGCCCGTTTAGGTAAATTAATAGAAGAAGCTAAACCAACTAATGATGTTGTTGATATGGTTATGAATGAACAAAAAGTAACAACAGAAAACCACTCTAATATAGATAAACAAGATAAATTTTCTGCAATAGCTCAACGTGCTTTTGAACGTGAACGTCAAATTTCACATACTCCGTTTTCTATCAGCAGACCTAAACAACAGAATAAACCAGTAAAACAAGAAAAGAAAAAAGCAACGGCTCAATCAGATGTTAAACCTGCTGATGTTAATATAAAGCTTAAAAAATCTCTTACTGATAGAGAACAAACTGTTCTTGATTATTTGATCTCGCATGTTAATCAAACCGTTTATGCTAAAGATTTGGCAGAACTTTTGGGATTACCAAGAGATTATATTTACAAGTATATTAAAAATTTGAGAGCAAAAATAGAAGGCAATAATTTACAAAACTGTCAAGGTGGCGGATTTATATTTACTGCCTAGATTGGCGAGGCTATGGATTCATTTAAGGCACTGGAATTTTTGGAAAATACAGGACACCTGTATGCTTTAGAATATTCAAAAAAATATTTATATAGTGCAAAATTATCAAATTTTATGTTTGATTTGTTTGACATTTCTGAAAATATCAATTTCGGTTTTGTCTATACTAAACCCATAAAAATCGGAGAGCAATACCTTGTTGATGGTATTAGCCGTCTGGTTGGATTATCACTCTTCTTGTTTGCTATTTGCGAATGCTGGAAAAATACAACTGAAAGAAATGAACTGTTAATTAAAAAAATCAAATCTAATTATTTACTTAGAAATGATAGACCTAAAATTATTCTTAAAGGTGTCAATCAAGAAATATATGAATCACTTTTATTAGGGGAGAGAATCTCCGGTAAAAATAAAAAAACAGTTATTTTTTGTACTTACCACGAATACTGGACTAAGCTTAAACTCGGAAATTATGAGCTTAAAGATATTATGGATAAACTTGATAAGATTTATCTCTATCACAGCAGTCTTGCAGAACTTGAGCCTAATCAAATTAGAGATTTATATTATTCACTAAATATCGATAGCCAAAAGCTTAACCAAATTGCTCTTATTAAAGACTTCTTAAAAGAGCTTGATGCAGGCTACGAGTGGAGTGAAATAGAACAGTTATTCTATAATAATAAAGACTATTTGATGATGTTTCTAAGAGATTTTCTAATCACTAAGTACACAACTAATAAAATCCCTTACAACAGTTTCTATGTCGTACTGAAAGATTACATTAACAGAATAAAAAAATACAAAAGTGTAGCTAAAGCTGTTGAAGAAATGCACGAGTCTGCTATTACATACAATTCAATTTTAAACGTTGACATGCCTGATGAAGACATTAGAAATAAATTCGTTGAAATAAAGCTCAATAAAGGTACCGATACTTATGCATATCTTCTTGAAATTTTTGAAGACTACAAAGACGGAAATATTACTAAAACAACTTTTATTGAAATTCTTACTGCTGTTAACGAATACCTTATAAACAGAAATGCTAATCCAAACTCTAGAGCCAACTTTAATGACTTACTTTCAGAATTAAATAAGCTACTTTATGGAACAAACGATGAACAAAATATTCCCTCTGAGTCCGAAACAAGCAACGAAATTGAGCCATAGAATATTGTATATAAGCCGATTTTACAAAAATTAACATAAATACATATTATAAGATTGAAATATACTTTTTATATGCTATAATAATATGGTTGAAGGAGGGAAATATGGCTAGAGTTTTAATATCTATGTCAGACGAGTTTCTTAACAGAGTGGATAGCATTGCTAATTCTGAACAAAGAACAAGAAGTGAATTAATTAGAGAAGCCTTACGCTCATATCTTAGAAAAAACAAGATGAGCAACATCAAGAATGCTGAAGAAAACGCTGAAGTACTTTCTTCATTACTTGATGATTAGTAATTGACTTCTTTCATAAAAGTGTCAACCCAATATAATAAATCCGCTATTTCATAAGGTTTAGGCAAATACAAATCAGCTTTAGCATTTAGAATAGCGGATTTGTTATGTTTTGCAGACGTTACAATCAATTTTGAATTAACAAAATTTCTATCCGATTTTATATTCTTAATTTTTTCGAGATATTCTAGACTATCTCCGGCATCAAAAATCAAAACTGCCGGTAGTTCTGTCTCCAAGTTATCTGCGACATCATAACCTTGAAGCTCTAGTGCTGTTCTTAACAATAATTTCAATGCTTCATCATCTTCAAATATATATATTTTCTTATTAAACTCTTTTGTAATAACAGATCCTACACCTGTTAACTGCAATCGTTCTATTACGTAATTAGAACCCGTTGGAAGCTTAGCCATATTTTTGATTGCCTTTAGTCTCTCCAACAACTCCTCCGGCGTTGCAATCTTTGCATAATCCAATTCAAAACCGCCTGCCAACATATAGACATAATCAACACGACGTTCTGCGTATTTCTCTCCTTTTATCAGTGAAAAACCTTGTTTTATATCTTGTTTAGAATAGAATTTTGGAGCTACCGTATCAAAAGCAAAGGTCAAGAATTCTGCAAGCTTTTCTACTACACTGCCTGTTGTTATTATTATAAATTCATTTTCTGACAACCTACCTAGATAATCATTTTCTGTTAGAGCTGATTTTATTATCGTTACAAAAGATTGAACTAACTTGTCAGATGCTAATTCACTGTATATTGATTTATAAATAAAATAATTCTCTATACTCACTAAAAGTAACGCACGCTTTAGTTTATCATTAATTATACGTTTAAGTGCACGTAAAATAAGTCTTTTATCCGGCAAAAGAGTTTTTGTATCCAGACTTAATTCTATATCTCGTCTTAGGTGTGCTTTAATACGCATTTTAAATTCATCTACATTCACGGGTTCGCTTATGAAGTCATCTGCGCCACTTTTTAAATATTCTACTTTATCATTTACATCTGAAGATTTAGACATTATAACTATCACTGGTCTTGTTTTATATGTTAAAACTCTTAATCTTTCGCAAAATTCAGGAATATTACCCCCAAGACTATCCGAAATAATTATCATATCTGATTCATATTTTTCTAAGTATTCTAAGCCATCACTTATTGTTTTAACAACATTAACTGACACAAACGGATTTTCTATACTTTTTTTGTATTTAAACGGGAGTTCTTTCCGTTTATCTATTATTAATACACTACAGAACAAACTTGTTCCTCCGGATTGTATAACGGCAATTTCACTTCGAAAGTTGTACCTTTATCATTGTTATTTTTAAAATCAATGCGACCTTTCATTGATTCAACAAGTTTTTTAGTAATATAAAGTCCTAATCCATTACCTTGTACAGAGCGAGTAAGAGGATTATCCACCCTTGAGAATTTTTGGAAAATTTTGTCTTTATTCTCAGGACTAATACCAACACCTTCATCCTTTATTTTAAGCGAAAAGAAGCCTTCATTATCAGCAAAATCGCACGATACGAAGACCTGAGAAGCTTTCGGTGAATATTTACAAGCATTTTCGAGCAAATTCATAACAATCTGTTGAAAACGTTCATTATCAAGCATGCCTTCGGGTAACTTTGGATTAATACTAAAACTGATTGAATAATCAGGATACTTTTGAGAAATAATTTTTATTACAGGTTCTATTGCCTGCTTAAGATTTACTTTTTTCAGCACTAACTTATTTGAAGCACCAGAGGAAACTGAAAGTATATTCTCAACCAATCCTATAAGTCGGTTTGACTGCTCCTCAATAATCTTTATAAATTTCTTTTTATCATCCTCGCTCAACTTATCCCACGAGGCTAACATTGTCTGAGCAAACCCCCTTATACTTGTTAAGGGTGTTCTTAGTTCATGAGATACGGTTGCTACAAAATCTTCTTGCTTTGACATAAAATTATTATAGCACTTTTTAAGTATTCATGAAACACACAGAAACTAGCTTTGGAAAGTATTAAATATTTTTTCAACAGAATCATCAATAACTTTCTTAACAGATTCCATTTCTGTTGAAATTGCCGCTTGTTCAGTATCAAGCTGTTCAAGCTCTAATTCCAATTGTTGATCTTGCTTTTGTATAGTGGATGTTAAAGCATTTATATCATTAATTGTTTTTTCATAAACTTCAACAGCATGCCTGTACTCATTCATAGCATCTTCATATGCTGCATCATCTGTCACCAATTCGTAATTTAAACTATAAACATTTGAATCATTATCAAATCTTACAGAAGAAAATCTACCACTCTCATCTGTTTCCAAAACAGCATTCCCTGTATTAGAAACCTTCGTTGGCACATAAGATGCACCATAATATAATAATGATGATTGATTATCAATCGGAGAATCCGGCATATAAGGATTGTTATAACTATTCATTAAATCATCATAAGTAGTAAAATATGTTTGACCATTTAATGAAAAAGTATAAATTCCGGAACCGGCATAGGTATAACTGCCATCATCATTTAATGTAAAATAATTAGAAATATTAGTACCTGACAAATCTTGGACAATTTGAGATAATTCTGTTGCTTGATCTTCACTTAAATTTGTCAACTCAGTTAACCTGTTATTACCAACATAAGTTGGGAAACCAGTTTCCGCATAATCGCTATAGGAATTGCTAACGCCCCCTGCAATATTTTCCAGCTCTTGGGTCAAGGCAAAGTGCCAAGTTTCTCCATCCTGATAACCAACTATATTCTCATCTGTCAAATCAGGATTTCCTATTGCAGACTTGAACTTTTCGAGCTGTGCTTTTAATTCTTCATCCTCTAAAGATGCAATTTGGTTATAATTTACACTTGAACCATCCTGATTGTTTACCGTATATGAACCGTCCGCATTTTTTTGTACACCATCAACCGTATTAACATAATCACTATACGTTTTGGAAACTTGTACTTGAGGATCTGCAAGCTTCTTTTCTGAACCTTTAAAAATATCTCTGTAATAATGGCTCGTTACGACATAATTAGAAGTATCGTCATAAGATGAAGTTTGTGACCAACTATCTATATAATAATCAGTATTACCATCAGAATATGAATACTGCTCAGTTGTATAATCAGCCGTACTTGGGACTTCCGGCAACTCCAAGTCTAGCATTCTGTTAAATAGACCGGCGACTTCATTTGCTAGGTTTGTTCTAGCTTGATTTATTTGTTGTCCCTCATATTCACAGTTTGCCTTGCGTGCAGTTAATTGAATATAACGTGCCTGTGATGCTGCCATTCCCATAGCTTTATCTCCTTATGATTGTTGATTGGTTCTTGTTTAATTATTTTGTACTATTTGTCAACCTATTATAACGAGAAATCTATATTTTTTTACACTATTTTTACTAAAAATCATTCATTAATAGGAGATCGTAACCATTCATTTTAATTTTTGGAGGTTTTGTAACATCATAAAAATAAACCATTGAAAATAATAAATCCGCAAAACAACTAAAATTGGCATTACAGTATACATCTTCATTTTGTAGTTCTCCAACTAATGAATCAATATATATTCTTAACTTTGGATATCCGATTAAATCTCTGGAGGTGTATAATTTATTATTTTCGGTAGAAAAATATACAGGGATTTCCCAGTCTGCAAGGTTTTTTGCATATTTTCTTATATATGAAAAAATATTTTCAATAAATTCATCTTTCAATTTATCCGTTGCTAATTTTTTCTTAAACGTATTATTAACCTCTATGTTGTCAACAACAAGAACCGGATTACTTTGATTTATCATATACATTCTTGATTGCGCTATAGTATCTCCTCGCTCATTGGTAACCTCCATAACATTAAAAAACTTATTAAGCATATATTCTGGCATTGATTTCCACTGTGCACCATCTAAAGAAGTACAACAAGTAGTATATGATCCATTAAATAATGAACGCTGCGGACGACGTTTCCATAGAGAAATCTTCAATTTTTCACCCATAACTCTAAAATCTTCCTCTGGAATTCCATTCTCCCACGTATCAAAGTTTAACCCGTTAGCCTTAAATTTTTCCCTTGTTTTTTGATTAACATATCCATAATCGTTGAAAGGATCATTTATATAATTTTCAAAATTCCCTTTTGATGATTCTTTAACAAGAATATCCAATCCTTCATCAAGACCGGCTTTTGATGCTAATAAATGAATATATCTGGAATCCCAATCTAAATCTTTAGGATTTAATTTTTTTAATTCTTCATCTGTAAATCCATATTTCTTTAATACTTTTTTGTGGATTTGTTCCTCTATTTGCATAAAGTCAATATATACATCTTTATTATCCTCAGAACTTGTTATTGCTGATTTAAAATCTATACCGTTCATTTGTCGTGCAAATACTGATCTGTTTATATTAACAAGATTATAAATATACACCTTATCCTTAGCTGATATAGGCACATATTCTCCATTTTTATTTTTTACTTTTCCTTTTCGTACTACATCAGATAAAATTTGAAAATCATCATACGTTAATAAATTTTGCGTTTTTAGATATTTTTCAACATTCTCTGCACCTTTATCAAATAAATGTAATACGGTCTCCTTATCTGTAAAAGCTATCAGACCTATTACAGAATTTAATTTTTCAGAAAAAAACACATCTAAATCTCGCCTTGCTTGATATTCATCTACTGCTTGGTTTATTTCATTTTCATAAACTTTTCCGACTAATGAACAAGTATCTCTTAATACTTTATCAAAATGTTTTTTATCTTCAAATGGAAATTTCAACAAATCAATAAGCTTAATCCGATTATTAATCATATTATTTATTTGACTAACAGACTCCGGAGATTTATTAATAAAATCTATTGTATTCAAGTTTTTTCTAAACGGGTGATTTTTGTTTGCCATTATCTCATTAAGATAATCTGCTAAACCCTTTTCAAGATTAGTATCAAAATTGGAAATTTCTGCTTCCGTATAATTATATAACGAGTTAAAATATTCTATCAGTGAATGTTCGGGTAATAAGAATTTATCAATAGTTTTAATTATCAAATCTTTATTTACAGGAGAAACCCAATCAAGCAAATCATCCATTGTATTTGAAAAAAAATCTCTGGGATACAAAGCATCAACAACTTCTGAATAAGAGCGCCATTTTTTTATATATTCTTCAGACTTTCCTCCAAGCGCTACATATTTTTCTAAAAATTCTTTATTTTCAGCATTTACTGAGTTTATAATTCTATGCGCCATATAATTTTTGGAATTGTTAGAATCAAATATTTTTCCAGCTTCCATTTTTGAAAAGAGGAGCATATTTAAAAAAACTTTACAGTTAACTTCATTTAAAGATTTTAGCATTGACGAAATATTACTATAAGGAATTTTAGCATTTAGCGCTATTTCTTTAATCTTATCAACAGTTTTTAAAAACTCCTCACTATTTGCTTGTTTAATAAAAACATCACCAGCAGGAAGCTTACCCGCAAAATTTTTGCTGAAAGTCTTCTTCTTTAAATTATTTATATCATTTTGATAATATTTATAACTATTTATCTGTTGAACTAACATTGCACTTATTGATAAAACCAAACAAATATTTTTTTGACTAAATGTACTATTTTTTTACAATACTTAATCTCTTGTAAGTTTGAATTAATTATGTCAAAATTATACTTGAAAAGAGGAGAAATGTATGAATTTTTTAATAGTAAAACAAGTTAGTATTTTAAGTTTTATATTTGGGCTAGCTCTTGGATTTATAACTCTTTTCCCTGTATTAAATTTAATAGCATTTTTATTTGCAATGTTTATACTGGGCGGTGCAATGGTTATATTTTTAAAGAAATTTAACCTAATCGGACTAATAAATATAAAAGAAGGTGCTTTAATCGGTGCAATAGCAGGATTTGCTTCATTTTTAGGTCTATGTGTCATCTATTTACCGATAAGCTCTTTAATCGGATTAATATTTCACAAATACACCGGCGGTTTCTTTTCTATGTTTTTCACCTCTTTTGGCGGAATAATAATAGGTCTGTTTATGGTATTTTTCTGTGCCTTAATGAGTGCACTGCTTAACAGCTTTGCAGGGCTTGCT
>CALURS010000023.1 GCA_944323215.1 Candidatus Gastranaerophilales bacterium
CGCAATAGCTCAGTTGGTAGAGCAAGGGACTGAAAATCCCTGTGTCCTTGGTTCAATTCCGAGTTGCGGCACCATTTAAAAAGACTAGGCATTGCCTAGTTTTTTAATTGATAAACTAGGCAAAGCGGTATCGTCTAGGGGTCAGGATAGCAGATTCTCATTCTGTTGACACGGGTTCAAATCCCGTTGCCGCCGCCATTTTTAATTATAAATCAATATCAATAGTCAAATTATCAAGCCCCAACTCCTGAATAAGAGCCATATAGGCATTATAATACTCTTTCATTGCATCTAAGAATTCTGTTAAAAGTTCTTGATGTGAGTGTTCTACTATAATCAGACTTGTAAGAGGAGTTTGACCTTTTTTGTATCGTTGCTTGGATAAATTAAGAATTTTATTGGACTCTTCAAGAATATCTTTGTAGTGTTCTACATTCTCTTGAGCCATTACAAACTTATCATGATTTGTGTGGATAACGTTTTTAGTAATGTTAATAATTGAATTATATTCAAGCTGAGCTTTGTCCAATTCAAGTTTAGCACTTTCTATTTCAGGGGTAAAGAAATATAGAGAAGGAATATCCACCCCTGCCCCGACAAATGCACCGGAATTTCCATCATGAGCAAAAGCGTAACCGCCTGAAATATATAAATCAGGAATCCGCTGTCTGGTAACTACAGATAGATTTTTTTGAGCTTTTTTAATTTTCGATTGAGCCATCTTTATATCATATCTGTTTTCAAACGCAATATCCTCAAGCTCTTCATAAGGCGGTAATTCCAATTGAGTAAAGAATTCCTGACTAAATACGGAATCTTCCTTTGCATCATATAAATCAGGGTTATTAGCAAGGTTTAGGGTTTTATTAAAATCATATTGAGCTGTCCTAATATCCGCCTGAACTCTGTTTTCTTGTACAAGAAGTTTTTTCAATCGCATATCAGCTTGGAGTACATCAATTTCGTAGTTTGGCTCTGATTGCGGCTTCTTTTTAGTTATATCAAGTAGTTCTTCCAAGAGCTCTTTTCTTTCTTCAAGAATTTTTAGTTCGGATTTTGCAACAAGCAGGTTAAAATAAGAAGTTCTAACTCTTAGTTTGAGCTTGAATTCATAATCTTTAATCTTGTTAGCAGTATAGTCCAATTCTGCCAAAGCAGCTTTTTTTCGTTCCCCACGTTTAAGTATTTCTACAGGCAGCATAAGCCCAAATTGGCTGGAATTTCCTCTGGCAATAGGACCGAGTAAGAAATTTGATTGGAATTGCGGGTTCTTAAGAGCGTTAGCTTTTTCTACAGAGAACTTTGAGATACCAAGATTTTTTCTTTGTTCTTGCAGCTCAATATTCCCCTCAAGTGCCATATTAATAGCTTCTTCAAGCGATATTTTGTATTTGTCGGAGCCTGAATGTGCCAATTCGCTTGAATCGTTTGCATAAATTGGGGCGGTTAAAGATATTATGAATAGAAATGCTACTAAAAATCTTTTCATCTAATATCTATACTAACGTAAAAACACCAAAAGAAAAATGATTTTTTATTTAATCCTCAAAATCAAATAAATCTTTAACTTTAATTCCTAAGTTATCCGCGATTATTTTTAATTTAGATACAGTAATATCGGTTTTGGCAAGCTCTAACAAACTAATCATTGATCTGGAAACACCATTTACGCCAAGATCATCCTGGGTTAATTTTCTTTCTTCTCTTATTGCTTTTAATCTTTTTGCTAATTTTTCTAGAAATGGCTTGTTCATTTTTTGATTGTTAGCTATACTAGCATTATATACAACTAGTAGCACTAGCACAGATAGGATGAATTATGTTTATTAAGAAAATTCTTATTGATTTAGATGGCGTTCTAAATGAGTATGGCAAAGAAAAATTTAATGAAAATTATATTCCCGATATTAAAATTGGTGCGTATGAATTTTTGGAGGAATTATCTAAAAATGCAGAACTATATCTGTTTACATCCAGAAATCTAATGTTAGCAACTAAATGGCTAATTAATAATAACTTAGACATATTTTTTAAAGATGTTACCAATGTAAAAATAGCATCTTATCTGTATATAGATGATAGAACAATATGTTTTAAGGGAAATTATAAGCAAACACTTAATGAAATAAAAAATTTCAAAGTTTATTGGAAATAAAATATACATTTCAACCAAATCTTGGCATAAAACAAATAATTCAAGCAAGTAGGATGTGGTAAATCTCTGATTTAACACATCCTACAAACTACAAACTAAAAATTTTGTCCAAAATTTTAAACTGAAGTAAATCCTTAATATTTATTATCCGTTTCACTTTTTGTGCTATCATTAAAGCATGATTGAACTGCTTATTCTTTATTTATTAAATAAATTTCAATTAACAATGTACGGTGTGCAGAAGAAAATCAGCGAAGATTTTGCAATCTATACAAAACCGGGGTTTGGGACAATAAAACCTGCTCTTGTCAGGCTTGAAGATAAAGGATTCTTAATGTCCAGACGTTCAATCTCAGACGGTGGCAGAATGGCTGTTTATTATACGATTACCCCACAAGGAATAGAGGAGCTTAGAAGGTTAATTGTTTCAAGAACCTCTGATAATCCTGTTAAATTCCTTAATACCGCAAGAGTTAAGCTGATTTGCTCTGCTCTGCTTTCGCCTGATGAACAGGTTAAACTCATTGACAATCTTAAACTTAAAGCTGAAACAATCTACAACAAGACTAAAAATTCAATCGAAAAGTCTGATTTTTACTACAAAATAGTTACTGATAACCAACTACAGGAATATAAAAACTTTATCTCACTACTGGAAGGAATGCGAAATGGCTGCACTGGTTAGTGAAGTAATTGAAGGCTCTATAGCAGAAGAATTGGGAATTCAAAGCGGAGATACATTAGTATCTATAGACGGAACCCCGCTTAGAGATATGATTGACTATAAATTTATGACGGCTACCGAGGAGCTTACAATCGAAATACTTAAAACTAACGGCGAAGTAGAAGAAATTGAGCTTGAAAAGGATTTTGATGAAGACTTGGGAATAGTTTTTGAAAGTGCTGTATTTGATAAGATTAAACCCTGTCTAAATCATTGTATTTTCTGTTTTGTTGACCAACAACCCAAAGGGCTTAGAAAAACTCTTTATATAAAAGATGATGATTACAGGCTCTCGTATCTTCAAGGTACATATATTACACTTACAAACCTTACGGAAGAGGATAAGCGTCGTATAAAATCAATGAATCTTGGACCGTTCTATATTTCTGTTCATACCACAAACCCAGATTTAAGGGTTAAGATGCTAAGGAACCCAAACGCTGCGAAAATAATGGATGAACTAAAATGGTTTAAGAAAAATCATATACCATTCCATACACAAATAGTACTTTGTCCCGGGTTTAATGACGGAGATGAATTGGATAGAACACTTCGAGATTTAACCTCGCTTAAAAGCTCTCTTTTATCTGTTGCTATTGTACCTGTTGGGATTACAAATTTTAGGGCTGGCGATGTATTAAAAGAGGTTACAAAAGAAAAAGCCCTTGAGACAATCGAAATTGCAAGCAAATATAAAAAAGTTTGCTGTTCTGATGAGTTTTTCTTAAAAGCAGAGATGGAAATTCCACCTAAAAAATACTATGGAAACTATCCTCAATTATCTGATGGTGTAGGCTCTCTTAGGCTTTTACTTGAAGATTTTAAGGGGCAAAGGCTTCCAAAATCTATCAAAAAACCGCTCAAAATGGTTTTTGCATCTTCTGTAGCGGCTTTTAAGGCTATAAAAGAAATTGAAGAAAAATTTAATAGAGTAAAACATCTTGAATGCGAAACATTAGCAGTTAAATCAAATTACTGGGGGAAAGACATTACGGTTGCAGGACTTATTACCTCTGATGACCTTATAAATACCGTAAAAGACACAGATGCAGATATAGTTGTAATACCTTCTGTTATGCTAAAACCTTATAGCGAAGATTTCTTAGATGGAAAAAATCTTGATTACGTTAAGAAGATGGCTAAGAAAGAGTTTTTGGTTATAAAAAACAGTTATTCATTCAAAGAAGTTGTTGATTTTGTTAATTCCTTGTCATAGAAGTTCATAATTAGGCAATTTTTGTTTTGAAATTATCTTAATATATATATGGGAATTAATGAGATGAATTTTAATGTATTTAATCCGACAATGAGCGGATATTCAAACAGCTATAACAGTTATAACAACTATGGTGGCTACAGTCAGGATTTTAATCCTTTTAACCCTATGGGTGATACACAATCGACATCTTCACCCACTCAGTCTTCAAGTACTGTTTCGCCTTCAGTAAGAACTGTTTCATCTCCCCTAAAAGAGTTATACGGGATTGAAAAATACAATGCCATGAATGATGCCGAAAGAGCTATGATAGAAATTTCGCCGCAAACTAGAACTCAAATAGACGATGTTCTACACTTAACAAATACCATTGAAAAAGAACTCAAACACAGATATCCAAACGGTGTTAATGTTGTAGGAATTGGGCGTTCACCCTCTCTTATGATGGAAATTTTAAAAGCAAAAGGTTATGATACAAAAACTTGTGCACTATCAAACCTTACAAGCGGCGAATACGATATTAGCGGAAAATATTCTTATCTAAAGCAGCTTGATGTAAATGACGTTAAAGCTTACAACGAATATTTAAAAGAGCTTGGACTTACACCCGAAAAAATTAAAAGCAGCACAAAACCAACTGTGTTTGTTGATTATACAAGGACGGGAAATTCTCTTAGAAGTTTTGCCGATTTATTAAAGCGTAGCGAAATTGGAATCGGAAATCTTCCCAATGTTGAATTTTTAAGCTTAAATAAAGATTTGATACCAAACCAAACAATCCAAGATAAGGCTCTTATTGACAAATTCTGGGAAAATCTTGGAATAAAGAATTTCTCTTTTGCACCAAGGGTTAATATTTCAGAATTGGGAAAAGTAAAAGAAATTGTACACGGTTTTAAGCCGTCTGAAGCAGCCTCGAAATTTCTGCTTCAAACAATTAAAGTCTTGAAGTTTATAAAAGCATAATAATCAAAAAAAGGGGCGAGAGGGATTTACCTCTTGCCCCTTTTTTAGCAATCGTTTAAATATTATTTTGTAACAAGCTTAGCGAATTTTCTTTTTCCTGCTTGTAGAACAACTCCGGATAGATTATTAAGAGTAAGTCCCATATCGGAAACTTTTTCGCCGTCAAGTTTAACTCCGCCGCCTTGGATTAATCGCTTTGCTTCACCTTTTGATGCTGTAAATCCAAGCTCTACAATCAAATCTAATAACAGCTTTCCATTCTTGATTTCAACTGTTTGAATATCATCGGGGATACCTTTATTAGACACGACATTAATAAACTCAGCCTGAGCCTTGTCAGCACCCTCTTGCCCATGATATTCAGCAGTAATTGTATGTGCAAGTTTTAATTTCAAATCTCTCGGATTGATACTGGCAGATGCAATTTGTTCATCCATTTTATTAAGCTCATCAGCAGAGGCATCGGTCAACAACGAATAATAACGTGTAACCATATTATCAGGAATAGACATAAGTTTGCCAAACATATCTTTAGCACTGTCAGTTAATGAAATACAATGTTCAGGATAAGTTTTAGACATCTTAACAACCCCATCCGTGCCCTCAAGTAGCGGAAGCAGACAAACTAATTGCGGATATTTTTTACCATAAGCTGCTTGAATATCCCTTCCTAATAGTGTGTTAAATCTTTGATCAGTTCCACCAAGCTCAATATCCGCATCAATAGCAACCGAATCGTAAGCCTGCATTAAAGGATAGAAAAATTCTACTATAGAAATCGGTTTTCCGTCAGCGTAACGTTTTGCAAAATCATCTCTTGTCATCATCTGTGCAACAGTGACTTTGGATGAAAGTTGTAATAATTCGGTAAAGCTCATTGGATGAAGCCAATCAGCGTTGTTCCTAACTTCCGCATTAGAAACATCAAGAACTTTTGACATTTGTTCAAAATATGTTTCGGCATTCTTTTCAACTTCTTCTTTAGATAAAGCAGGACGTGTTTCTGATTTACCTGAAGGGTCACCAACCATTGCAGTTGCACCGCCAACAAGAAGAACTATTTGATGACCTAATTTTTGAAATTCTTTTAATTTTCTCATTACTACGGTATGTCCCAAGTGTAAATCAGGACGAGTAGGATCCATACCTAATTTAATTCTTAACGGTTTACCGGTATCATGTGAATATTGAAATTTTGCGGCTAACTCTTCTATTCCACCTGGTAAAATTTCACAATTTCTGGCAATCATTTTTGCCTGTTCAATAAATTCTTCTCTAATTTCGGTCATTCTTATATTCCCTTTACTAATTTATTTTCTATAAGTTCTTACTAAAAATACTAACGGTATTATTATAATACAAGCAACAGCATAAATCCTAAAACTATCAATAAATGCCCACAATGTAGATTGCTGAATCATCTCGTTGTATAACAAATTTTTGCCTAAATACTGAGCAGAATGCGGATCCATAGTAGTCATAAACATGGATGAATAAGCTTGAAGTTTTTGTACAAAAATATCATTTAACGAATGAAGTTTTCCAACAAGCATATATTGATGAATTTGAGAGAACCTTGAAATCATAGTTGAAACAATAGAGGTTCCAATAGCACCACCAATAATTTTAAGCAAGTTTTGTAAACCGCTTGCGTTTGTCATCTGCTCGTTAGAAAGTGTAATAACAGAAAGAGAAATAATAGGAACCATAGACAACCCCATTCCAAGCCCAAAAATAAAGTTTGGAAGCTCAACATTCATAGCTGCTATTTCAAGGTTTAAGAAACCCAACATCCAACCGGCAACACCCATACAGGATAATCCTATAGCAACAAGCCATCTGTTATCTACCTTATTAGCAAGTTGACCGCAAAATATAAGAGCTATTAATGCACCTAAACCTCTCGGCATCATTGTAATTCCGCTCAAAAAAGCATCATAACCCATCATTGATTGTAAAAATTGCGGTAATATTGCCATTGATGCTAACATAACACCTTGCATTACTACTTGAACAAATGTCCCGATAAAATAATTTTTATCCTTTAATACTGATAAGTCTACCAGTGGTTGTTTATTTTTAATTTGTGAAATTATAAATAATATAAGCGAAACAACGGATATAATTGATAATCTTGTAATCAGTTTAGAACCAAACCAATCTAAATCATTACCTTTATCAAGTACTACCTGCAAAGTTACAAGCCAAGAAAACAAGAAGAAAAACCCTAGAAAATCTGTTTTAACACCGACTTGTCGTCTTGCATAAGGCGGATCTTCAATTAGTCTGTAGGCTAAAAATAAAGATATAATCCCGATAGGAATATTAATAAAATAAATATATGGCCAAGACCAGTTGGTTGTTAACCAACCACCAATAACAGGACCGATAATCGGGGCAATTACAACAACCAAGCCAAACATTGCCATGGCTTTTCCGCGAATTTTGGGTTCAAAGTTTTCCAATAAACACGCTTGTGCAATAGGTAAAAGCCCACCACCTCCAAGACCTTGGATTATTCTGGATATAATCATCATTTCGTTAGAGGTTGAAATTCCGCATAGAAATGATGCAATTGAAAATACAGTTATTGAGAGCATAAAAAAGTTTTTACGCCCCATTACCCTAGAAAACCAACCAACCATTGGAATAACTATACCACTGGCTACAAGATAACTTGTTAATATCCACATTGATTCTTGGCGGCTTATGGAAAATGAGCCCGCCATATACGGAAGTGCAACGTTAGCTATTGTTTCATCTAAAACAAACATAAATGCTGCACCCATTAATGGAATTGACGCTAACCACGGGTTGATTTGCGGTTTCCACTCTTGTTCTAATATCTGTTCCTCACTCATAAATATCCCCTCTGAGTTATATATCATCTATCTTATAACGTACAAAGCTCAATGTAAAATAATGCGTTTAATCTTGAAGTATGTTTTGGAGTATAGTGTTAAGTAAATATCCATTATAATCTAGTTAAAAAATCTATCATACGGTATTTCGAGTGCATCCGCGATCAGTATAAATCTTTTAAGACTCGGTACTTTTTTCCCTCTTTCTATCTCTGATAGATAATCACAGGAAATCCCTGCTAATTCTGATAACTGCTCTTGAGTTAATCCTTTTTGTTTGCGGTACTTTTTTATATTTTCTTGAATTAATTTTATCGTGCTATTTGTCATATAAAGAATTATGTTGTATTATAATAATATAATTAACAGGCATATAGCACGGATAAGGAATAATCGTATTCTGTTAATAATCAGAAAAATTGTAAATATATGATACAGATGGAACACAAAATGAACATAGATGGCAAATGGCTAGAATTAAAGGAGCTGGAGAGCTATATAATCATACTGCAAAGAGCAATACAAAACGAGCGCGATGAGATTGAATTTGTTGATATAAGCAACTTTTTAGATATGGTCTTAGAAAAAATAAACCATATTATGAGGCTTGAAAATTAATTAAAGTGTTAATGCTTTTAGTATTTTATAAAATTCTTTAATTTTATCTGGATTTTCTTCTAAAATCAAATTTATTTCATTCAATAGTACATCATTATCTTGGTTATGCTCAATCACAAATAAATTTTGCGGAGAAATATTTAGTGCTTTAATAATTTTTTCAAGATTGTCCGCTGTTGGATAGTATTTTCCATTTTCAATATTACTAATACTTCCAGATTCAATTCCAATTTTCTCTGCTAACTCGTCTTGGGTTAAACCTTTATTCCTTCTTATTTCTTTAATACGTTTGCCTAATAATTTTTTTATATTCATATATTCCTCAGATAATATTATCCAAGATTTTTAATATAAATATAATGATGCAAAACTCCAAATAAAATTGACATAATAAAGTTTTACAAATATTATATTAGTATAATAACAAATTATTCAAAATAAATGTTGTTTAACAAAGAATTATATCTGATTGGAGAATAATGAATTTGAATAGAAAATGGTTTGAATTAAAGGAGCTGGAGAGCTATATAATCATACTGCAAAGAGCAATACAAAACGAGTGTGATGAGATTGACCTTGTTGATATAAGTAACTTTTTAGATATGGTCTTAGAGAAAATAAACCATATTATGAGGCTTGAAAATATGGAGAAGAAATTTTAAATTGTAATAATGTAAATGGAGATAATTTTAGCTAGTAGGTTTAGGGAATCCAAACATTTTACTTCCCCAGTCTTGTTTTACCCTTTCTTTGATGCGGGGTTTAATGGGGTGCACAGCCCCCTGTATAAAATATATAAAATAATTCTCTTGTGGGATATTTTCACATCCTAATATTTACCCAACTTTCCCAAGCTATGGAAATAGTAGATGTAGCTAATTCACCCTCCCAAAGTCGGGGAGGGTAGGGTGGGGAGCAGTAAAAATTATTTTTTATTTTTGCTTTAGCTAAAATCCCGCTTTTTATGCTAAAATCTAGTTATGACAAAAATAGCAATAGTTAGCCACGGTTGTGCAAAAAACTTAATAGACAGCGAACTTATGTTCGGTTTACTTATGGAAAACGGGTTTGAGGTTTCATTAGATGATGTTAACTCTGATATAGTGATTGTAAATACCTGTTCTTTCATCTGTGATGCGGAACGAGAATCTGTTAAAAGTATATTAGAGCTTATTGATAGCGGAAAAAAGGTTATTGTAACGGGCTGTCTGTCTCAAAAGCATGCCGGAGAACTAAAAGAGGCTATACCTGAATTAGCAGCGGTTGTCGGGACTACTGATTTCCTTAAGCTGCCTGAAATAATTAATAAAATTATTAAAGATGGGAAATACATCGAAGAGGTTAACCAAACACCTGATTATATCTATCCTGAGAATATTGAGCGTCAACAAATTACAATGGGTGCAAGCTCTTATCTTAAGATAGCTGAAGGTTGTAATTACAACTGTGGATACTGTATTATACCTCATCTTAGAGGTAAATATCATTCAAGAAGTATTGACAATATAGTTAAGGAAGCAAAAGAATTGGCTAGTAAAGGAGTAACAGAACTTATTTTGATAGCTCAGGATACTTCTTATTACGGTATGGATTTATATAAAGAACCTAAACTTGCAGAGCTTTTGGAAGAACTTAACAAAATCGACGGGATTTGTTGGATAAGAATAATGTACACACATCCTGCTATGATTAATGATAAGCTCCTTGAAACAATAGCAAAACTTGATAAAGTAGTAAAGTATATTGATATTCCGCTTCAGCATTCACATCCTGAAATGCTAAAACGTATGAACAGACCTGCTTTTGATTATAGGGAACTTGTTTCAAAAATAAGAGCAAAGATTCCAGATGTTGCAATAAGAACAGCTTTTATAACCGGCTATCCTGCAGAAACTGAAGCAGAATTTGAACATTTATACAGGTTTATAGAGGACATGGAATTTGATAGATTAGGAGTATTTCAATATTCAAGAGAAAAAGGGACTCCATCTTACACTATAAAACCTCAAATAACCGCAAAGGTGAAAAAAGAACGTCAGAAAAAATTAATGACACTGCAACAACAAATTTCTTATAAGAAAAACCGTGCCAAAATCGGTCAGGTTTTGCCTTGTATAATAGAAGGGTTTTCCGATAACGGTGAGGTTGTTGCAAGAACTCAATATGATGCACCCGAAGTTGACGGAGTAGTACATATTCAAACCCAAGAACCTGTAGTCCCAGGGGACATAGAAAATGTTAAAATCATAAATGCTGATGCTTATGATTTAGTAGGTGAAATAGTTTAAGAAAAAATGAACTTTTACAGTTTAATTTCGTTATTAAAGTACAGAGGTCAAAAAGATGAATAAAAAATGTGACAAATACGAAGCCTTATTTACTTTTGCAACGGAAGAAGAATTCCAAAAACACTTATCGGAATGCGAAGACTGCAAGCGTGAACACGAAAGAATGAATCGTGTTTCAGAGTTAATTGCAGAAGTGAAGTCAGAATATACGGCTAAAAAAGACAAATATCGTCATATTAAAATAGCCTGTATATTGTGTATGGTGCTGTTTGCTGGTGTAAGTTTTCAAACGGCTAATAGTCAATACAGAATAGTAGAAACTATTATGTACGGGGAACAATTAACGCCTGAAACATTAGGTTTTCCAACTGACAGCTATGGGTTAATAATGGTGGATGAATAATTTAATGGATTTTAATAAAATAATCAAAGAACACGGTGCAGCAATAAGACAGGTCATAAAGTCTGTAACAAACGAACATAACGAAGATTTGGAACAAGAAGTATATGTCAAACTCATTAAGAATTCTGACAAGTACCAAGCAACAGGCAGCTTTAAAAGCTGGATATGTACTATTGCCAGAAATGTTTCAAAAGATTATTTAAAATCAGCACGTTATAAAAAAGAACAACTCTTAACAGATGACGAAGATAATACACTTTCACTGATAAAAGATAAAAAAGGAACACCAGAAACAGAATTTACAGCAAAGCTAAGAAGAAAACGTATTTGTGATGCAATAAATAATCTAAAACCAAAATTTAAAGAAGTAATACTATTATGCGAAATCGAAGGATTGAGCTATGAGGAAATTTCAAAAAAAATCAATGTTCCATTAGGAACAGTAAAGTCAAGACTTTATAATGCAAAAAAAGAACTTGCCGAAGTTCTTTCGGACTTATTATAAGGAGAAAACATGAACAAATATTTATTAACCGGAATACTAACAGTATCAGTTTTAGCACAAACAGCACTAGCATTGCCTGATGCAGGAACAAAGGCAAATTCCATTCCGTCACAACGAGTTGAAAATGGGATATCAAAACCGCCTAAGAAACCTGCACCACCTGAAAATGAGTTCAAATCAAGACTTAACTTAACTCAAGAGCAGCTTGACAAAGCAAAAGCACTTAGAATTGCTTCTCAAGAAAAAATGAAACCTATTATGGAAAAATAAAAGCAAAAACAATTAGAAAGAAATCATTTGGAGAACTTTGATAGCGATGATGCTAAAATTCAAGAACTAAACAATGAGATAAGAACTCTTAGAAAAAAATTACATGAAATAATTATGCAAAATGAACGTGATTTCATCCAAATATTAACACCTGAACAACAATCAGAGTTTAATAAAATGAGAGAAGAACGTAAAAAAATGTTCGAAAAAAAACGTGAAATGAAACGTAAACAGCATGCTAATCACTAAAAATAGTGTATAATTGATTTATGCTTCAAATACTTTCTATGTATCTTGAATATCTTGAACTTGAAAAAGGTCTGTCAATGAATAGCATAGACAGCTATAGACGAGACTTAACAGGTTTTATTGAAGCTCTGGAGACAGATAATATAACTGATATAACAAGACAAAGTGTAAGCAAATATATAAGATTTTTAAAAGAGAACAAATACGCAATAACAAGTATTATAAGAAAAATAGCCTCTCTCAGAGGCTTTTTTAAGTGGGCATACGCAACTGGTTTAACCCAAACAAATCCTGCTCTTGCGATTGAACAACCCAAAATTCCTAAAAAATTACCTAAGGTGCTTAATGTTGCGGAAATAGAAACTTTACTCAAAGAAAATCTTTCTCCAACAGAGAGAGTAATTATGGAGCTTTTATACAGTTGCGGGTTTAGAATTTCTGAACTTATCAATCTTAAAATGACAGATATAGACCTAAAATCGAAATATATAAGATGTTTTGGTAAAGGCTCAAAGGAGAGAATTGTTCCGCTCGGTGAATACGCCAAACAAGCTATAGAAAACTATTTGCCATATAGAGAACTGATTCTTCAAAAATATAATTCATCATCTAAAAAATTGTTACTTTCAGAAACTAATCACGAATTGACGCGGCAAGAAGTTTATAAATTTATAAGAAAACAAGGTGAAAAAATCCATAAACATATAAGCCCCCATACCTTAAGACATACTTTTGCAACCCATTTGATAGAAAATGGTGCTGATTTAAGAGTAGTACAAGAACTATTGGGACATAGTGATGTTGCAACTACACAATTATATACACACATAAGTAAAAAACGTTTAAAAGAAGTGTATTTTTCAATAAATGGCTAAATTCTACATACTAAAAAGAGGCGAAAATAACGCCCCTTCAAAATATCGGACTACCAAGTCCGGTAACTATGATGATACAATTATTATTCTTTATCAGTATCATCCATGGCTTGAAGCTGTTTTGATTTGATATTGTGAATCACTGCATCAACTAGTAATTCATAAGAAGCCGCTTTCTCAATGTTGGGAAATTCTTCTTTTAATTGTTGTCTGACCATCGCTTCCAGCCTCTGTTCGTCAGAAATTGTTTTTATGTTTTCTTCTTTTAAGGAATTGAGAAAATCATTTTCCGTTAAGCGTTTCTTCTTCATAAAATTCAACCAAGCCAACTTTGGTGAAATTTCGCGGAGCTTTTCTTTAATTTTTAGGTTCTTAAACATACTAACCTCATTCACTTAACTTTCATAATATTATACTATGTTAAAGAAGGGTGAAAATATTAATTGACTTTTTTTTAAAATCTTTTTACAAAAATTTACATACAAAACAAAACCCTCAACTTAATGAGGGTTAATGCAACAAGTTACGTAAACACTAAAGAAAATTATGCTAAATCCAAAGAAATTCTTCTATCTTTAGAATTAAACTTAATAATTTTGACTTTTATGCAGTCACCCACTTTAAGTTCTTTAGAAGAATTCTTTTGGTAAGTTTCGATACAATTTTGAGGAAGCAGAGCTTCAACCCCTTTTTTAACCTCAACAAAAGCACCAAAATTTTTGAGTCTTGTAATAATTCCATCAACAACCATGCCCTCTTGAAGTTCCTTTGCAGCATTTTCCCAAGGATCCGGTTCCAAGTTCTTCAAACTCAAGCTAACACGGTTTTTATCTAAATCAATATCAATAATTTCAGCATCAATAATCTGTCCTATTGATAGCATATCAGACGGGTGTTCAACCCATTTCCAAGAGAGTTGTGACAATGGCAACAAGCAATCTAAACCATCAACGTTAACAAAAACACCAAAATTGGTAATTCTTACGACTTCACCTTTAACTACTTGTCCGACTTCTATTTTAGAAAGTACATTTTTTCTGCTTTCTTCTATAGAAGATTCATAAACCTTTTTATTGGATAAAATAAGGTTATTCTGTTTTTTATCAACTGTCAGAATTTTTAATTCCAATTTATCACCAACATTAAGTTGAGAATTAGCGGAATAAATTTGCCCCTGAGGAACAAAGCCTTGCAACCCGCTAATATCAACAATAACACCACCTTTTACAATCTGTATAACAGGAGCAGCGATAACTTCATCATTTTGTTTCACTTTTTCCAATTCGAGCCATACATAAGCCATATGAACACGCTTGTATGATAAAGTGAAACGCCCGTCATCATCTGCATCTTGAGTTATAAGGAACTCATATTCTTCACCCTTTTTTAAAACATCTTCAGGATTAACACCTCTCTGACTACTTATCTCGTATGAAGGAACCAAAGCAATATTTTTTGCTCCTATATCAACAAGAACATTGGAAGAATCATATGAATAAACTATCCCTTTAACAATATCACCTTTTTTAAATTTATAGTCATATTGTCCAAGTAATGCTTCAAAATCCATATCTGCTGTGTTATTCGGCATTTATCGCCCCTTTCGCTGATTGTATATGTCTCTTTAACATGTATTATAGCATTTTTTTTGAAAAATTCCAGTGTAACCCCTATTTTTTATCATTCACAGGTTAAAAATCATACAAATGTATTACATATAGTATTTAATTTAAGATATAATACTAGTATGACAGAGATAAATACTACAATTAAAGAACAATTAGAAGAACGTGAACTTAATATACTAAGTCCGTACGCAACTAAAAGTAAGTATACAAAGGGTAGGAAACGTCCTCTTGAAACACCATACCCAATAAGAACAGAGTTTCAACGAGACAGGGATAGAATTTTACATTCAAAGTCTTTTAGACGTTTAAAGCATAAAACACAAGTATTTTTATCACCTTTCAATGATCATTTTAGAACAAGATTAACGCATACATTGGAAGTTTCGCAAATTGCAAGGACAATTTCAAGGGCTTTAAATCTGAATGAAGATTTAACAGAGGCCATTTCATTAGGACATGACTTGGGTCATACGCCATTTGGGCACTGTGGTGAAAAGGTTCTGAACGGTCTTGTCAACGGCGGATTTGACCATAATATTCAAAGCGTCCGAGTCGTTGAAATTCTTGAGGATATGAATTTATGCCGAGAAACAGTAGAAGGAATTTTGACACATTCGTGGGGACTTTCTCCAAGGACTCCGGAGGCTCAAGTAGTGCAGTTTGCTGACAAAATCGCTTATATTAACCATGATATTGAAGATTCTGTCAGAGCAAGTATAATATCAGAGAATGATTTACCCAAAGACTGTATAGAATATTTTTCATCTAACCGTTCGAAAAGATTAGGAAAAATGATTATGGATGTTATTAATTCATCCTATAATAAACCACAGGTAACAATGAGTGAAGAAGGTTGGCATTATGTTACAAAGTTAAGAACTTGGATGTTTGAAAATATTTATATAGACTCACCTGCCAAGACAGAAGAGGCAAAAGCAAGCAAAATTATTGAAGAACTTTGGAAATATTATAATAATCTGGCAAAAGAAT
>CALURS010000024.1 GCA_944323215.1 Candidatus Gastranaerophilales bacterium
GGAATCATAAACAACAGAAAAATCAGCACCTTGAGAGATAGCAGAATTTATTTGTTCTAGAGAAGAACAAGCACTACCGATAATAGAATTTTGCCCTAAAATCTCTCTTGCAGAAGATATATCAATATCATTTTGTCCCAATAAAACGCCATCCGCTTGGAGAGAAAAAGCAATATCCGGACGATTATTAACAAGAAAAGTCACGCCAAATTCTTCGCACAATAACATAATTTTTTTTGCATTAGAAATATATTCTTTATCAGAACTTTTATTATCATGATAGAGAATAATTTGAACTCCAAACAAACAAGCCGAGGCGACAGCATTTAAAAAAGCATCAAACGAGTTAAAATCTTCCAAATCGGCAATTAAAAAAAGATTTTTAGATAAGATTTTTAAATATTTAAGTTTTTTATTAAAAGCATCATTCATATAGAAAAAAAATAAGATTACCCAAACGATTATATAACAAAGAATGAGTTAATTCACGAAATAAAGACGTAAGTTATTTATAGAGGCGACCTATGCTAAGAACAACATATAAGAAAAAAAGTATAACAGAATTAATAGAGTTAGCGCAAGAAGATGATTACAAAGCCTTAGAAGAAATCATCAAGAGTGTGCAGAAAACGATTTATACGACATTAGAATACTTAATGCCGAACAAATCGAATATATCAGACCTTACCCAAACAGTATTAATAAAAATGTCAAAAAGCATAAAGGGTTTAAAACAGGCAGAGAAATTCAACACTTGGCTCAATAAAATAATAACAAATGTTTATTACGACGAAATGCGGCGTTTAAAGAACAAATGTTATTATATATCAATAGAGGACAATGAATGCAAGGAATTAAAAGACGAACGGAGCCACACACCCGTGGAAAAATGTATCGCCCAAGAAATAAATAAAATAGTTAAGGAATCAATCTTAAGCTTACCGGAGCACTTTAAAATAGCAATAATTTTAAGGGAATTTGGAGGACTAACGTATCAGGAAATAGCAGATATAACGCATTCAGAAATTGGCACTGTAAAATCCAGAATAGCAAGAGCAAGAGCAAGATTACAAAACGATTTAAAGCACTGCATATAAGGAGGAAATTAGCATGGACTTAACCTGTACCCAAGTAGAAATGTTATTATCATTTTATATCGACGGAGAATTAAAGGAAAATTTAAAAAACAAAGTAGAAGAACATTTAAAAAATTGTCCTGTATGCAGTGCAAAATATGATACCCTAATAAAGCTATTTAGCGGAATGCGTGAGTCTGTTGCAGAACTAAGTTTGAAACAGGGTTATGCAAGTGAATCACTAAACAAAACAGATTACAAAGTAAACATGTCGGCATATATAGACAATGAACTAGACAACAACGAAAACATAAAAATAAAAAAACTAACAATAAACAATAAAAAAGCAAGAAAGTACTTAGAAGACAGTTACGCCTTAAAACACGTAATAAACAGCGCATACGAAAAAAGTAAAAATGAAATGAAGCAAGATTTCAGCAAAAACGTCATGTCATCATTAGACATAGAAAATCAAGAATATACAATAAATCCGGTCATAAAAGGGCTGGCGATTTTATCATCAGCCGCACTGTTTGGAACAATAATAACAGCAGTAATACTAAATATTAATTGGTAAAATTTTATTTTTTTCTTAAATCAAATAATGCAGATATGAACTTGGATACAATTTCAAGTTCATATTCTGATAATTTCTTAAAAGTTAGAGCCAAAGAATAAACTAAATTACTTTTTTTATCATCAGGCTTTTCAAAAATAAACAAATCACTAATATCGACCTGAAACACTTCAGCAAGTGCCGCCAAATTTTTAACCTTTGGGAAATGAATACCATTCTCCATTTTACACAAATGCTGAGTATCAAGCCCAACAAGTTCGGCAAGTTGCTCTTGAGTCAACCCTGCATTTTTACGCAAGGCTCTTATTCTATTACCAAATAATTTTTTTAAAGTTTCTTCATCCATTGTAATAATTAATCTTACCTAGCACAAGGAAAAGATAGAATATTGTTATTGAACAATAAAACATTGACAAACTTGTCGTAATATGACATATATATTATGTATAACTTGATACTAATTACCAAGTACTTAATAAAAAGAGGAAGATGGATGAAAGATATTTTACGAATTAAGAGCGGATTTTCATTAATGGAAATGATGGTCGTAATGTTGGTAGTCGCAGTAGTTATGGCACTATCAGCCCCGATGATAACGAAGAAATCCTTAGGAAGCGGCTCTGGCGGTTGTCTATGGACAAGTTTAACAGGTGGAAATATTGGTTACAATATGAACCAGACTACAGTATCAGCAGTAATTGGCGGAGATAACAATGACATCGCGGAAATGGGAGCCAACGTTCCTAAGCTCACCATCGGAACAAACAGCAACTATCCCCAAATCGGGTTTCTATATGAAGACGAAGCAAAAGGACATCTTTTCTTAAGCAATAACATGGCACTAGGAAATAATATTACTCAAGATTTCGACAGAAATATTGGTATTGGTTATAATCTTAAAATGAAAAACTATATTGGTATAGCTATCGGATACAATGCAATTACCGGTGATCCGGCTAACAATACCACTTGCAACTCAATAGCTATTGGGGATAAAGCAATAGCAAACGCAAGAGCAGGTATAGCTATTGGCGGAGGAGCCAATGTAACAGTAGATGGAGGGTCAATAGCAATCGGAGGTTTATCTTTCTGCAACAAGGGTAATGCTTTGGTTATTGGTCCCGAAGCCGTAACATATGGAAACAACTCTGTAGTACTTGGAACAAAAGCAAAGGCTTACCACAATGGTTCAATAGCAATAGGTTATAACGCGAATGCAAGCAGTAGTGGATACAATGCTATAGCAATAGGTAATAATTCAAAAAGTGATAGTGATTTATCAATAGCAATAGGTAATAACTCAAATGCAACATCATGGGCATCAATAGCAATAGGTAACAACTCAAATGCAGCAGGATCAGCCGATGCTTCAATATCAATCGGTCATAACACAATAACAGACGGAGATTCTGCAGTTGCAATAGGTAATGAAGCAAAATCTTCAGGTGACCACTCTATCTCTATAGGGACGCAGGCAAATACCTATTATTCAGGTTCTATTGCAATAGGCTATCAAGCAAATACTCGTAGTTATGAAAACAGCATAGCAATAGGGAATAAGTCAAAGGCAGAAGCATCTAATGCAATTGTTATAGGAAGAGGTTCTTGTACAAAAAGTAATAGCGTATCAATAGTTAATGGAGAAGCCTCTGGAACAAACTCAATTGCAATAGGTCGAAGTACTAAAGCATCAGAAACGGATACAACCGCACTAGGATATTCAGCACAAGCAACAGGAACAAGTGCAACAGCAATTGGGAATTCGGCTAATGCTTCCGGCACATACACTTCCGCATTTGGTTTTCTAGCAAATGCAACCGGATCATCTTCCAGTGCTATGGGAGGATACTCTAATGCAAAAGGAGACTACTCAACAGCTATAGGTCTTGGGGCAAACTCAACATCAACAGGCACAACAGCTATAGGGTATCTTTCTAAGTCATCCAGTACAGGTTCAACGGCTATAGGATATATGTCCAATGCTGCTCACTCCTATTCTACAGCAATTGGTTACGGAGCGCGTACATCTGCATCTAACGAAATTGTACTAGGAAATAGTTCCACCTCAGTTTATATTCCGGGTAAATTAATAGTTGGTAAATATACCTTTTTGGGAATAGATCTTAACTATGGAACTTCGTCATTATGGGCGACACTATCAAGGCAGGGGGACGCTAACGGTAGCGGCTGGATTGAAGATATAGCACTAGAAGGATTAGGAGTAAGAGCTAAGTCTAGTTATACCTTATCATCTGCAATGTCATTTACCTCCGACAAACGTTTGAAGGACATAATCGGCGAAAATCTTGATGCGATGGATAAAATTAACAAGCTAAAAGTATATAATTACACCTTCAAAAAGGATGACTTAAAAACTCCTCACGTTGGTGTTATTGCACAGGATTTACAAAAAGTATTCCCTAATGCTGTATCTAAAGACGAAAACGGATTCTTACAAATCAGACACGAAGATATGTTCTATACTATGATTAATGCTCTCAAAGAACTTGATGCAAAAATCAAAAAACTTGCAGAGCAATTAGTTGAGAATATTAACGTTGTTTCTTCAGACAATTTAAAAATAAAGGAACTTATGATTCGTGCTAATAATCAAGAGGAACAACTTAAGGCTCAGGATAAAAAAATCAAAGCTCAAGATAAAGAAATCAAGGCTCTTAGAAAAGAAGTTGCCGATCTTAGAAAACTAATTAATAAAAAGTTAAAATAATTAACCGGATATAATCCGGTTATGTGCTTGCTTATTTGCGGAACTGTAGTTCCGTTTTTTTTTATAAATAATTATATTACAAACGGGAAATAATGACTTTACCAGAGAATATGTTTTTGATAAAATTATAATGTCAATGATAATAAGGAGAAGAAAATGGATTTAATGAAGGGGAAAAAAGGGGTTATATTTGGTGTTTCAAATAACCACGGTATAGCATACGCTATAGCTCAACAATTACACGAAGCAGGTGCTGATATAGCATTTACATACGCCGGAGATGCAATGGAAAAAAGAGTTCGTCCTCTTGCAGAAGGTATGAATGCAAAAATCATTATGCCTTGCGATGTAACTAAAGAAGATGAAGTAAAAGCAGTATTTGCAGAATGTGAAAAAGTATATGGAAAACTTGACTTCGTAGTACATGCAGTTGCATTCGCTGCTAAAGAAGATTTACAAGGAGATTTTATCAACACATCAAGAGCAGGATGGGATTTAGCATTAGGTGTTAGTGCGTATTCTCTAGTATCAATCTGCCGTGCAGCTCAACCGATTATGAACGAAGGCGGTTCAATATTTGCACTTACATATCTTGGTTCTGAATATGTAGTTGCTAACTACAATGTAATGGGTGTTGCAAAAGCAGCACTTGAATCATCTATGAGATATCTTGCTGCTGATATGGGTAAATACGGTGTAAGAGTTAACTGTATTTCAGCAGGTGCAGTAAAAACTCTTGCTGCAAGAGGTATAAGCGGATTTGATAAAATGCTTAAAGCCGCTATCGCTAAAGCTCCGCTTAAACGTAACGTTGCTTTAGAAGATGTTGGTAAAGCAGGTTTATATTTGGCTTCTGACCTTTCTACAGGAACAACAGGTCAAATTCTTTATGTTGACTGCGGTTGCCACTGCGTATACGCTTCCGGAGAAGAAATGGAAATTATCTACAAAGGTATGCAAAACGTAGAACTATAGTTAATAAATAATTTCAAAGATTTAAAAGGTGTTAATTATAAAAATTAACACCTTTTGTTTAATTTATAGGTGACAAAAGTAAGAAAAAGTGGTAAATTATATATATAAAATATTGTTTAGAGAGTTTTTTTTAACAAAGAAAGGAATAAAATTAGATGTCAGCAAAGAGACAAAAAGGCTTTACACTGGCTGAAGTACTTATTACCTTAGCGATTATTGGTGTAGTAGCAGCATTAACGACTCCTGCTATTATCCGTAACAGCCAAAATGCTAAAATAGGTCCTCAAATGGCTAAAATATTTTCTACGATTGAAACAGCAACCCAAGCTGCCTGTGTAGACCAAGAAAAGCACTATTTCAAAGATGTTGTCAACCCTGATGACATTGGTGGAACACTTGATTTAGCAAGCCAATTAAAACTTTTATCAGAAAAATTTATGAAAGCAAAAGAATATTCCTTTAGCGAAGGAGAATCACTTCCTCCGGTTGTAGGTATGAATTACGCAGCCTATGAAGATATTCCTGATGTCTATACTATATTTATGTTTACAGATAAATCAGCAATACTTGTTCCATCTTGTACATTAGGCACTACACCTGGTGAAGACGGAGAAGAACCAAGTGTAACAGACCATTGCAGAATTTTTGGTTTGATGCCGGGATTTGCTAAAAGAACAAGGCTTATGTTAGGCAGAGATATTTTTCCTTTTTATATAACAAAAGATGGGGATGTTATCACACCTAAAGAAGCCGGAGATGAGACAGAACAAGATTCTTGTACTGATGAAAACATAGCAGCAGGTTCAATTACAGGTTATGGCTGCATTAACAGAATAGCTGATAACGGCTGGAAAGCTGATTGGTAATAGTTTGAAAGGATTAAATATTATGAATAAAAATAAAGGCTTTACTTTAGCAGAAGTATTAATAACACTGGGAATTATTGGTGTTATTGCAGCTTTGACAACTCCGGCTCTTGTACAAAACGCATATAGAGCAAAAATTGGTCCTGAGCTTGTTAACGCATATAATACTCTGGAAAACGGAGTACAACAGTTTATGACCGACTACAACGCTGACTATGTTTCTGTTGCAATGAAAAAAGCAGGTGCTAGTGATACTAAAATTGAAACTTTAATTTCTAGCTATCTTTTTGAAAGTTCAATAAAAGGAGCCTATATTAAAGCTCTACAGCTTACAAGTGCAACATATATGCCAACAACATCCTATAAATGGTCCGGACAAGCTGGAGGATTAAGTGGTGATGGAACGGCTTGGATACTAAGAAATCGTTCAGCGATAAAAGTAGAATCAAAAGATTGTACTTTTAGTACCGAGGATTCACTATGTGGAATTCTTGTATATATCTCTGGTTACCAAAAAAAAGTTGTTGACAATAAACTTGTAACAGGAAGAGATGTTTTTAAACTAAATATATCAAACCAAGGTGAAATATTGCCAGAAGGACAAGTTCCAGGGGATAACTGGAGTGCATCGGGGAACTGTGACGACGCTGGCTTAAAAGCAGGTACAGCATCAGGTGTTGGATGTGCTGGCCGTATTGCAACTAAAGGTTGGAAAGCTGATTATTAATATTAGAGAGGATTATTATGAAAATAAAAGGTTTTACTTTAACAGAAGTTTTGATAACACTGGGTATTATTGGTGTTATTGCAGCATTAACAATACCTCAATTGTATTCAAGAACACGTAATGCACACCTAGGAGCACAATTGGCTCATGGGATTTCAACAATCGAAACCGCAGCAGGGTTATACATCTATGATAAGAACGTCAGAAAATTAACACAACTGGAAACTGTTCCATCACCTACAACTCTGCTACAAACCTTTGCAGCAGATAAGTATATCAAAATGAGCTCGTTTAGTGATTTACCTGATGGACTACCTGACGGATGCGGCAGTGCATATTCTTTACCGGACAAATCGATTATCGGTTCCTGCAGCAATAGTGCTGTTACAGATTTTAACGGTTCTAAAGGACAAGAAATATTTTTACTATCCTCAATGTCTGTTAACCAAAAGAAGGTTATTGAAGGTCTTGATTTCTTCCGTATGACAATAGCTGGTGATGGTCTGATTTACCTACCGGGGAGAGATTATGATTCAGGTGCTACCTGCACAGAACTAGAGGGCGGTGCAGGATGTGCAGGAAAAATTGCAGCTAACGGCTGGAAAGTTGATAAAAAAATCTACGAAAAATAATAAATTGAAAGGATTTTATTTATATGAAAACACATAAAAATAAAGGATTCACACTTGCTGAAATTCTTATTACATTAGGTATAATTGGCGTTGTTGCAGCTCTTGTAACACCTGCATTAATACAACACGCAGCAAGTGCAAAAGTTGGACCAGCTTTTTCAAGATGCTATACAGTCTTGAGTACAGGATTTCAAGATTATTTATATAAAAATGATGCAAGTACTGTTTTCAGTGCAGACCCTACAATTGCTAACAAACCGCTTGAAATATTTAAGGTGCTTGCTGATAATCACGTAAAAATGAAATTGGATGATACTATTTCTGCTAAAGATATAAAGGCAAGTGTTACAGGAAATGCCGTACTATCTGCAGGAGATGCGAATGTATTTGTATTTAATGACAAATCAGCAGTTTTTATAACCAATTCTGAATGTAAATTCTCCGATACCGTTGAACGTTGCAGTTTCTATTTCTTACCAATGGGTTGGATGAATAAAGATATTATTGTACTTGGAGAAGATGCTTTTGAAATGGCTTATACAAACAAAGGCGATATTGATATCTATGGGCTTGATTACGGCGATCATTGGACAACTTATTGTACGGATGAGTTAGCAAAATCTTTTGGACCTTCTTCTGATAGAAAATCTTGCGGAGGAAGAATTGCAGCTCACGGATTCAAAAAAGATTACTAATTTGATTTTAGGATAAAATAAAGGCTAGTAAAAACTAGCCTTTATTTTTTTACATATTTTTTATTTTATTTCACTTATTACCCCTCTAAAGATTTAATTAAATCTGTTATAATTACAGATTGCTGCTCAATCTCTTGGATACGGGCATTTGTTTGTTCTACCAATTCTTTAGGAGCATTAGCTACAAATTTTTCATTCCTCATTCTGCCTGCTAAAGAATTTTTTTCGTTAGTTAGTTTATCAAGTTTTTTCTTTTGTCTTTGAATTTCGGCCTCTAAATCAATTAAGTTAGCCAAAGGAACAACCAGCTTTGAAGTAGAAACAACCGCTGCCGCACTTTTTGGAGGCATTGGAGCATCAACTTCTGCATAAGTTATTTCTTCAACCTTTGCTAGGCGTTTTATGTATGACTCAATAACCTTAAAGATTTCTTTTTCTCTTCCTTCTGCTCTTATTTCTACATTAACTTTTACAGATGGTGAAATATTGAAACTTTGGCGAATATTTCTTAAAGACGTAATTGTATTCATAACAAGTTCCATTTCTTCTGCCTCTTCAGGATATGATAAATCTTCCTTATAAACAGGATAATCAGCCTTCATTAATGCAGGAACAGGCTTGTTTTGAGGTATCAACTGCCATATTTCTTCGGTTATAAACGGCATTATAGGATGAAGAAGCCTTAGGGACATATCAAGAACATATCTTAATACCCTTTGAGTATTAAGTTTAATTTCTTCATCCGCAAGTTGAATTTTTGCTATCTCAACATACCAATCACAATATGAACTTCTAAAGAAATCATAAAGTATATGTGCAACCTCGCCTAAACGATAATTCTTTATGTTTTCATTAACTTCTTTTGCCGTATCATTAAGCTTGTTTAGTATCCATTTGTCAGCAATTGTTAACTTAGAATTATCAATCGGCTTGTCATCAACACCGCTTAAATTCATCATAACAAATCTGGATGCGTTCCAAATTTTGTTAGCAAAATTTCTGCCATATTCAAAGCGTTCATCACTAACCTTGATGTCTTGACCTCCATAAGTACAAAGACTTGTCATTGTAAATCTTAGTGCATCACAGCCGTATTTATCAATAATTTTTACAGGGTCAATAGTATTTCCCTTTGACTTAGACATTTTTTGCCCTTTTTCATCACGAATTAAGCCATGAATATAAACAGTTGAGAATGGTGCTTTTTTAGTAAACTCTAACCCCATGGTAATCATTCTTGCTACCCAGAAGAATATAATATCAAAACCGGTTACAAGAACACTCGTAGGATAGAATTTTTTGAAATCATCTGTCTCACTATTTGGAAATCCCATAGTAGAGAATGGCCATAAACCTGAAGAAAACCAAGTATCAAGTACATCTTCATCCTGAACATAGTTTTCAGGATCAGGGTTTTCCTTAGCTACAACCATTTCTCCTGTTACCTTATGGTAATACGCAGGAATTTGGTGTCCCCACCATAATTGACGAGATATACACCAATCACGAATGTTTTCCATCCAACCCAAGTAATCTTTTTCCCAACGTTGAGGTATAAATTTAATTCTACCATCCTTAACAGCTGCTATTGCTTCCTTGGCTAATGGTGCCATCTTAACAAACCATTGTTCAGAAAGTAACGGCTCTATTGTTGTATTACAACGTTGACATTTACCAACATTATGCTCGTGATCTCTGGTTCTTAATAAGAAATTGTTATAACTTAAAAGCTCTATTACTCTTTGACGAGCTTCATATCTGTCTTTTCCGTGAAGTTCAGGCGGAACCTCTCCGCAAGCCTTCATTTTTCCTTCTTCATCTATTACCCAAATCGGGCTCAATCCGTGTCGTTTTCCTACTTCATAATCATTTGGATCGTGTGCAGGCGTAATTTTTACAGCTCCGGTACCAAAGCTCTTGTCTACATATTCGTCTGTAATAATAGGAATTTCTCTGCCTGATAACGGTATAACTACTTTTTTACCTATCAATTCTGAATATTTTTTATCAGATGGGTGAACTGCTATTGCCACATCACCAAAAATTGTTTCAGGTCTGGTTGTTGCAACTATTATTGCTCCGCTTTCACCTTTTAGAGGATATGAAATTTCCCATAAATGACCTTTTTCTGTTTCATATTCTGTCTCTATATCGGATATCGCACTTTGACAACGTGGACACCAGTTTACTATATATGCACCTTTGTATATTAAACCTTTATTATATAAGGTTACAAAAACTTCTTTAACAGCATCTGAACACCCTTTGTCAAAAGTAAATCTCTCTCTTGAACGATCGAAAGATGCACCTAAACGCTTAAATTGATTTAGAATTGCAGATTTATGCTCATTAGCCCATTCCCAAGTTCTCTCAAGAAATTTTTCTCTGCCTAAATCTTGTCTTGTTTTACCTTCAGCTCTTAACTGTCTTTCTACTACAGCTTGAGTTGCAATTCCGGCATGGTCAGTTCCGGGAATCCAAAGAGCCTCATAACCGCTCATCCTATGATATCTAGTCAAAATATCTTGAAGCGTTCCATCCAATGCGTGCCCCATATGCAAAACACCCGTTACATTAGGAGGAGGAATAACTATTGAATATGGCGGCTTGTTACTATGTGCATCCGCCTTAAAATAGCCGCCTTCTTCCCAAAATTTGTATATTTTATCTTCTACAGCTTGCGGTTCATATACTGTCGACATTTCGCCGGCTGTTGCTTCTTGAATTGTTGCGTTCATTTCTGTCATATTTTTCCCCTTATTTATCACCTAAATTAGCATAAACAAAGGTTCGTTTCCAGAAATTTTAAAGATTTATAAAGCAAAAACTTCGTTTTCTTTTAATATTGCAATATCACTATATTTAAACCCTTTAACATCCCCATTCTTTTTATACTCTGCATCAAAAACTGCATGTATAACCATTTTTTCACCTTTTTGGTTTTTCTTTCTTACATCAGCTCTGCGTACATACGATATTGACTTCTTAAAAAATGACTTTGCTGCCTCTACAACCTCAAATGTTTTGGTCGTTTTTGTTCTTCTTATACTCTCACTTTTTATCTCTCCCAATTCTTGACCCAATTTCTTTATAAATTCACAATCCTTTTTACCTGTTACCATATATACCAAGGCTTCCGCCTTATCATATACTGAGCGTATTTTGCCTGACAATTTATATTCACTATCAAAATTTTTAAAGGTTTCTATTAAATTATTATTTTTGTTCTTTATACTTCCTGTTAAATTCCTGATTATATAACTATTACACTTCTTGATATTCTCAGGCTTCATAACTCGATAAACTTTTCCAGCCTTATCTTTTGCATAATAATAAATCGGAAAGGATGCACCAAATGCCTTTGTATTATAACTGCTATCAATATTCATCACACTAAAAACCTATTTTTGTCCTATGATGAATTTATAACATATAAATATTATTTTTTGCTAATATTTTGAAATAAATTTACAATATTTAAATTTTCATACTGTTCACACGTATTCCATATTAATGTTTGCAAAACATCACCCGGAACACGATCTTGAAATTCGTATTTACAAAAGCCTTTTACCATATTAGTTGAACCGTCGATATTCGGCTGAAAATACTTACAACACTGACATATTTTCAGAACCAAACCATGTTCTGAAAGTTTATTAGAAAGCTCTTGCAACGCATCCGTCATCCGTAAATGGTTATTTTTAGTCGTAAATTTCTTGCCTCTGGAATTTATAAATGTAACACTTGATAATCCACTGGTCGAAACTAACTCCAACTGACAAGGATGATTTTTCTTGCCATCTGATACCCATACATTAACAAGCATTTTTTCCACAGTAGAAGGTTCAGAGGCTTTCTTTATCATCGAACGAATCCACACAAACAATGGAAAGTTATAAACTAATCTACACAATGTATTTGCAGGATATAAACATAAATACCAAAATTCTTTTGTACTGATTTTTGCCGTTATTATCCCCACAAATACAGAAATAATTAACAATACTACCTGGGTAAGAATTGTTTTAAAATCAACTATAAAATAAACGTGATAAGAATGATATGCTAATAAAGCATACACAAGGATTACAGTTAGCCAATTCGGTGCAATAAGTGAGCATATTAGCTCAACATGATCAAATCTTCTAAAATCAAATTGTTTGACATAGGTACAAAATAGTTCAAATCTCTTACTTATATCTGGATATTGATGAACACAATTTGAATAATCTGTATAAGACTTCAATTCCGGAGTAGAAAATACCCTTTCTCCCTTTAATGAAATATCTAATGTGTATTTTAACTCTGTATTAATATCCCCAACGGAAATATAACCTACTTTATCAATTACAGATTTTTTTATTGCAAAAGCATTTGTGTTTAGTATGTTGGAAAGTCCAATTTTTGTTCGCATTGCTTCCACAAAATTGGCAATAAATTTTTCGTATACAAATCTTATTTTTTCTGTAAATGATAATTGCTTTGTAATTATTGGCTCTTGATATGTAGAAATTACAGAATGCTTTTGAAGATAAAAATTCACATCACTTAAAAAATCATGCCTTATATAATAATTTGCATCTAAAAATACAAATGCGTCTAAACCGTGAACAGGAGAAAGCTTTTCTACCAATATTGAATAAGCCTGCGTTTTACCAACCGTATCCATATTTTTAATATTGAATACGTTTATATTAAGCTCACTCGTCAATAAAACTTCTGATTCATCAGAACAGTTGTCCAAGACAACATAAACCGAATAACAAGAAGACGGATAATCCTGACTCTTTAATAACTTGACAAGCTGCTCCAAAGTATCCTTGTTGTTATGTGAATAAACTATTACACACATATTATGATACTTTGCAGTGTACTTATCCCTAACCTTACGGCGATGTCTTAGGGTCTGTATTGCAAGAATTATAAAATAGATTGTGAAGATTGTTATATATAAATACAAAATTGTCATGACTTTTTTCCAAAATTTACTACTTAAAGTTTATACCAAATACTTTTTTTTAACAAGATTTTTTTCCTGAACAATTAGAAATATTAAGTATTATAGCATTTGTAAACATTTCTTAATAATTGTTTTAAAATAAGCAAATAATTTTTTTTTACCGTTTTAAAATATATAGTAGATAGATTTTAGTGTTATTTACTGGTACACATTAAGGAGTTTTAAAGTGAAATTAAGTAGCATTTCAATGATGAATAGGCCTGCTTTCAGGGGATACGAGTATGTAAAAGATAATTTTGGAAACACTTGTTATTATTTTAACTTTCCGCACGATACAGGGGATATTGAAGCAAAAGAAAATGCAAAGAAAAATAACACTGAATACAAGGGTTACCAAGAAAAATGTGTACTTCAAATACTAAAACTTGATAAAAATTTAAAAATAGCTGCTCCTCCAATAGAAATAGATGTTCCGGAGAACGGAGTAGCGGTTAATATGGAAAAATTAGGTTTTAAACCAAACGAAAAATTTGGATACAGATATAAAATTAACGGAGAAAGCAAATATCGTCATGACATAGGTAAAAAAGTCGGAGATTACAATGTAGTTTCACTAAGTGCGCTTAAACCAACCGTAAATGGCAGCGGTTATTTACTCATGCCTGACAGCTTCGCTCCCGGATATGTTTATAAAGGATTTACCGAAAAAAATCATGATGACATCGGAAAAATCGTATTAGACAAAAACAAAAGAAAACAAGCAGAAGATTCAAGAAGAACTTTCTCCAATATCTATGGAGGCTCGTTGGCAGGCATGCAGGCGAAAATTCCATATCTGAAGAACAGAGGTATTAAAGTTGTATTTGGAACTCCAATAACAGGCGGTGACAGTATCTCAGCTTTTAAATACTGGCCGGAAAATTTATTCCAACTAGCTGGTGGTATTGGCGATATGAATAACTTTGAAGATTACATGTCTGAACTGTATAAGTCCGGCATGGTCTTTGTTTTTGATGCTCCATTAACTAGTGAAGGAATTGGCGGAATTCATTACCAATACGCTTTAAAATGGGGCGACACAGAAAACCAAATGAAACACTGGTTCAGAATGGATGGAATAGAATCAGATCAAATAGGATATGGCATTGTAGGTACTAATTCCGAAGGGCTTAGCCATTACTTAGTTAACGCGCCACATAACTTTGAAACTTTACCTGACGGACAAATTAAATATACAGATAATATGCATTATGATCCTAACAAGCCAACATATATACAAAACTTTGATAAAGATTATGTCTCTGCTGAATTAGTAGATAAACAAGAGCTTCTGGATCACTATGACAAAACATCTGTTGATAACCCGCTTAAAACCGGAACTCACGATGATACAGTTGTCAATTTCCACTATATTCTCAATAAGGCTGACTATGAGGCTTATCTTAGAAACATAGAAAAATTAAATGAGATTAATAAAAATTCTGATAAACCAATCTTAATGGATTCAAAAGAAGGCACAATATTTTTATCAAACCTTCCGAGAACTAAACTTTCGGAAAAGAAAGAAGCAGGAGTCGTAACTTGGGATGCGAATACTGATATGATTAAATTCAGATATTTTGATTCCGCTTATGATTATAAATCAGATAATACTGAACCCGTTGATGCTTACGGAATGACGGCTTCTAATTATGAAACCCAGGATATGAGTATTAAATCAGGCATGTACTGGACCAAAAAAGTTGCAGATATTCAACAATTATATACAGCTCAGAAAATAGGTGCCGTAGATGGAGCGAATGAAGGAAAAGCTAGAATTGATAAGCTAATTCAAAATGGAACCTTACCCAGTGAAGCAAGTATGGAGTATAGTGCTTTAGAAAATATTGATTTAGATTTGTACAATATTGATATCCCTGAAATTACAGCCAAAACTCTAATTAACAAAATAGTAATGAATTTTCCGCTAGAATCTCTTGAATTGTCAAAAGATACTCTTGGTGTTCTTTCTACTTCATACTTTACGGCAAGAGCTACCTCAAAATCTCAACTTGGAATGTCCAGATATGATTTGGCTCAACAAGGTAATCCGCAATTCACGGAAGAACTAAATGAAAAATTTGGCTATAAAAAAGTCTATGAAAAAGTAAATGATATGCTCACAGGAGAAGTATATGATTTCGTGCAAGGGGTCTTAGAAAGAGTTGACGAAGAAATGCCTGAAGATAGAAAAATCTTTACTGATTCTTCTAAGAGCATATTAACAGAATACGGCTATTATGTAACAAAATTTGTTGCTGAAGATGCCGCAAAATACATATTGATTAAATCGCTTGTTCCTAATGCAGAGGCTAAGGTTAACTCAAAAGGTCAAATCCTATATGATTACG
>CALURS010000025.1 GCA_944323215.1 Candidatus Gastranaerophilales bacterium
TTGCTACAATGATAGTAAAAGGATTTAACAAAAATGACTGCGGTTGTTCTTCAGAAGCGTTATTTAAGGATGTCCCAATGAACCATTGGGCAAATTCAGTAATAGCCAAAGCAGTACATGAAAATCTATTAAAAGGGTATCCTGATGGATTGTTTAAGCCAAATAATAATGTAACAAGAGCCGAAGCACTATGTGCATTATCAAAGGGTATAAACATAGAAATGGATGCAGCAAAAGCAAAAGAAATCTTATCTTGTTATACTGATGGAAACAGTGTACCTGAATGGGCACAAATTCCTATAGCAAAAGCGTTAGAAAGTGGTGCATTAAAAACATCTCCAAATACAAAAATGATAAGACCATATGCAGAAGCAACCAGAGCAGAAATTGCATCAATGCTACAAAATGTAAGAGTTGCAATGGGCTATGATACAAACCCTGCTACAGCGAATAATGTATGTCCGGCATGTCCAACTGATAAGACCGCATATGTTGAAAATGAAGAAATCGTAAAAATTCCAACGTTAGAATTGAAATTTTTGGATGAAATCAATGCTAAATCATCTCACGTAGGTCAAATATTTGCCGCAAATACATTGGAAGATGTAACAATAGATGGTCAATTCTTCCCATGCGGTTCTAAAGTAACAGGTAAAGTTGTAGAAGTTGTCCGTCCATCTGGCTGCCAAAAAGGAGCATTAAAATTAGCGTTTACTGATATTAGTCACAACGGATGTAAGGCAAAATTACCAAAACAAATCTTAACAGCACAAGTAGACTGTTCAAAACAACCTAATATAGTAGCACGTTTAATGGCAGCACCATTTACTTGGGCAGGTTCAATGGTAGGTATAGTAGGTAGAACAACCGGCGGTATGATATCAAACCTAGGTAATGCAGTAGAAAACGTTTCTAACGGAACAGGTATCGCCTTAGGCGATATATTCCAAGGTCAATTTGGAGCATCTGCAAGAAGCCTTGGCGGAGCAATCTATCAAACTGTAAAAGCACCTATCGACATCACAAGAACAGCTCTTTCAGGAACAATGGGTTTAGTTCAATCAACAGGCGACGAAGTAGCATATCTTGTAGATGCAAAAGGATACAAAATATCATCAATAAATCCGAGAGAACACGTTACAATAGCTTTCGGGTGCAGCGAATAGTGAGTATGTCGTTCGCTTCCGGGATTAGCCGCTATTTGCGGCTAGTCCCTTTTGTTAATTCTGGTAACAAACGATTTAAGTATATGATCTTGGGGCAGATTATTTATAACACTTGCATCTTTATGCTCTCCCATAATGTCAAATATTGAATATGAAATTACTGGTTTTTTATTATTAATAGAAAATTTAATTCCAATCATATCGTTAGGATTAAATTTGTATTTTAATAGTTCAGGCGCTAAATCTATAATGTAGCCGATTGGTACAGACATGTCTGAGGTCTCAAAGTACAAATCTTTTATATCTTCAGGATTATAAGAGTTAAGATTGTAGAACAGTTCAACATCAGAATATAAGCTTTTTGCCTCAGGAGATTTTACAGGTAAAACTTTTTTAAAACTTGGATCAATAAAAATTCCATTTATATTTTTATTTAGTTCCATTTTTAATTTAAGTAAAGAAAAATTAAGGTATAGAGATTGTTTAACAGAGCTTTTATTCCCATATAAGTTTAAGAACTGTTGTTCTTTAATTTTAAGGATTTCTTTAGAGATATGAAGTAAATTCTCCAGATTAAAATTATTTTCATTTGATTTTGGCGTACAGAACAGTAAATTATGATTCATAAAATAAGGTTTTGTCGACCCTGCAACACCTATAATATTGTACCTGTCTCCAATGTTTTTATTTAGAATGTTTCCTGCTTTTTGAGTAAGTTCTTCACATATTCCTTCAATATAATCAGGAGTATCAAAATTAGTATAAAAATTTTTTAATACAAAAAAATTATCATCTATCTCAAGCTTGGTTAAAGGATTTTTGAGCATGGATTTTTTGCCGTAATGACATTTATCTAAAACGTTTTTGATAAAACGTAAATCGTCACACGAAATATGGTTGCAACAATTAGCTTTCATTGCTGGTGAAATTGGTTTTCGATATTGTATAACATTTGATTTATAATAATTGGTATTTGTAGTTTTAAGTGGTTGAATTTTCATAGCGTTACGATGGATAAAAAAACGAATAAAAAATTTTTTGATAGGTTTTAACAAAAATTTACAAGGAATATGCTTAACAAAATTTTACAAATAAAATGTAAAATTTTGTAAACAAAGATTGTAGTATATACATTTAATCTTGACGAGAGATTTTGAAGTAGTACGATTAGAGAACATGCGTATGTATGGGGATTTAGTCCGAAAAAGATAAAAATAATATAGCAAATATACATTTTTTATATAGTTTATGTACACCATTAGAATAGATGAGGTGATTTAATGTCGACAACGAAATATGCAAAAAGAGTAACTCCGATGGGCATTCCAAACACGAGATTGGATGATTTACCGGATTTAATTGACGTGCAGAAGAAATCCTTTGAGTGGTTTCTAAAAGAGGGCTTAAAAGAGGAATTACTGGCTTTTAGTCCTGTTAAAGACTATACAGGTAGGTTAGAATTACATTTTCTACCGAACTATACCTTTGACAATGCAAAGTACACAGTAGAAGAAGCAAGGATACACGACGCTACATATGCAAAGCAGCTACGTGTAATGGTAAGATTAGTAAACCGTGACAGCGGTGAAATAAAGGAACAAGAAGTATATATCGGAGATATTCCGACAATGACTGATAAAGGTACCTTTATTGTAAACGGCGCAGAACGTGTTATAGTATCACAAATCGTACGTTCACCGGGTGTTTATTTCAAGAGAGAAATTTCACCTACCGGAAAACGTTTATATAACGCAACGATGATACCTAACAGAGGTGCATGGTTAAAGATAGAAACAGATTCAAACGATTTAATATATGTAAAAATTGACAAGAACAGAAAGATTCTTGCAACAACATTGCTTAAGGCAATGGGTATAACAGTTTCAGAAATGGAAACATTATTTACTCACTTTGAGTTTTTGAAAAAGACCTTAGACAAAGATACGACAGAAACTACAGATGAGGCATTAATTGAGGTTTATAAGAAGTTACGTCCGGGAGATCCTGCATCAGCAGCTGGTGGACGACAAATTTTGGAAGCAAGATTCTTTGATGAAAAGAAATATGATATCGGTAGAGTTGGTCGTTACAAGTTAAACAAAAAACTCAACTTAAATATATCTAAGAACCAACGTACACTTACAGTTCAAGATATAGTTGCATCAATTGAGTACTTAATCAACTTAACTTATGATGAAGGAACACTTGATGACATTGACCATTTAGGAAACAGAAGAATCCGTTCAGTTGGTGAATTATTACAAAACCAATTCAGAGTTGGTCTTTCAAGAATAGAAAGAATTGTAAAAGAAAGAATGACTTTACAAGATTCTGAAACATTGACACCGTTAAATCTTTTAAATACTAAGCCATTAGTAGCATCATTAAAAGAATTCTTCGGTTCGTCACAGTTATCACAATTTATGGATCAAACGAACCCATTAGCTGAATTAACACACAAAAGACGTGTATCAGCATTAGGACCTGGCGGTTTGCAAAGAGAACGTGCAGGTTTTGCGGTTCGTGATATTCACCCATCTCACTATGGACGTATTTGTCCTGTTGAAACACCAGAAGGTCCGAACGCAGGTTTGATTGGTTCATTAGCTACTCACGCAAGAGTTAATGATTACGGATTTGTTGAATCACCATTCTTTGTTGTTAAAGATGGTGTTGTGACTGATGAAGTACATTACTTAACTGCTGATGAAGATGAAAACTTCCGTGTAGCACCTGCTGATATTCAATTAAACCCTGACAACAGCATAAAAGAAGCACAAGTTCCTGTTCGTTATCGTTCAGAATTTACAATGTCAGACTCAAGCAAGGTTGACTACGTTGGTGTATGTCCAATACAGATAATATCAGTTGCAACGTCAATGATTCCGTTTATCGAACACGATGATGCTAACCGTGCGTTAATGGGATCAAACATGCAACGTCAAGCAGTACCTTTATTCATTACCGAGAGACCTGTAGTAGGTACCGGTCTTGAAGCCAGAGCTGCAAAAGACTCAGGTATGGTCGTAGTAGCAAAGGCTGACGGTGTTGTTGAAAGAGTTGTTGGTGAAGAAATTGTTATAAGGGATGTTCACGGGAAGCAACATGTACATACATTAATGAAATACGTACGTTCAAACCAAGATACTTGTATTAACCAAAGACCAATCGTTCATGAAGGTGATAAGGTAAATGCAGGTGACGTAATAGCTGATGGTGCTGCAACAAGTTGTGGTGAACTTTCACTAGGTAAGAACGTATTAGTTGCATATATGCCTTGGGAAGGATATAACTTCGAAGATGCTATCTTACTATCAGAAAGATGCGTACACGATGATGTATTCACATCTATTCACATTGAAAAACTTGAAATAGATGCAAGACAAACAAAACTTGGACCTGAAGAAATAACAAGAGAGATACCAAACGTATCAGAAGATGCTTTAAGACACTTGGATGAACGTGGTATTGTTCGGATTGGTGCAAGAGTTTATGCAGATGATATTTTGGTTGGTAAAGTAACACCAAAAGGTGAATCAGAACATCCGCCGGAAGAAAAACTTCTGAGAGCAATATTTGCAGAAAAAGCACGTGATGTAAAAGATAACTCATTAAGAGTTCCACACGGTGAAGGCGGTAGAGTTCTTGATGTTAAAGTGTTTGACAGAGAGAAAGGTGATGAATTACCACCTGGTGCGAACACAGTAATCAGAGTATATATTGCACAAAAACGTAAAGTATCAGTTGGTGATAAATTATCAGGTCGTCACGGTAACAAGGGTATCGTATCAAGGATATTACCAAAAGAAGATATGCCATTCTTACCTGACGGAACACCGGTTGATATAGTTCTTAACCCACTGGGTGTACCTTCTCGTATGAACGTTGGTCAAACATACGAATGTTTATTAGGCTTAGCTGCTTATTTGACAAAAGATCATTATGAGGCACCTTCATTTGATGAAAGATATGGTGAAAATCAATCAGAAATAGCAACTAAAGCTGAATTATTAAGAGGTATAAAAGAGTCAGGTTGCGATTGGGTAAGAGAAGACGGAAAAGTTTATTTAATAGACGGAAGAACAGGTGAAAAGTTTGATGAACCAATAGCTGTTGGTCTTTCATATATTCTTAAACTTGTTCACTTGGTAGATGACAAGATTCACGCAAGAAGTACCGGACCATACTCATTGGTAACACAACAACCATTAGGTGGTAAGGCTCAATTTGGTGGTCAAAGATTTGGAGAAATGGAAGTTTGGGCACTTGAAGCTTATGGTGCAGCTTACACTCTTCAAGAAATGCTTACTATCAAGTCTGACGATGTTAACGGTCGTAACAGAGCTTATGAATCAATTGTTAAAGGGGACAATATCCCGAGACCGGGTATCCCTGAATCCTTCAAGGTACTTGTAAGAGAATTACAAAGTATCGGTTTGGATATTACTGTTGCTAAGAAAAACGGGACAGAAGTTGATTTAATGAGTGATATGGACGATATCAGAAAGGCTGCTCCGAAGAGAACTCTCTCAGACATCGATTCTGAATTGTTAAATATCAATTTCTTTGAAACGTCAACTACACTCGGTGATTAATAAAGGAGAATGAAAATTGTCTACAAGTATTGATTATTTTGATTATATACGCATAAGTATCGCTTCACCTGAAAGGATTTTGAAGTGGTCTTATGGCGAGGTTACAAAACCTGAAACTATAAACTATAGAACCTTAAAACCTGAACGTGATGGTTTATTTTGTGAAAGAATTTTTGGACCTACAAAGGACTGGGAATGTTATTGCGGTAAATATAAACGTGTAAGACATAAAGGTATAATCTGTGAAAGATGTGGTGTTGAGGTTACTGATTCAAAAGTTAGACGTCACAGAATGGGACACATTAAGTTGGCGGCTCCAGTTTCTCACATTTGGTTCTTAAAAGGAATTCCGTCTTATCTTGGATTATTACTTGATATGACTCTTAAAGATCTTGAGCAAGTTATTTACTTTAATAACTATGTTGTTATAGATCCAGGTGATTCTAACTTTAAAAAGCTTCAACTGCTATCAGAAGAAGAATATGAAGATTACTTAATGGAAAATGAAGAATCAACATTAAAAGTTGGAATTGGTGCTGAAGCAATAAAAGAACTTTTAAGTGAAATTAATATTCATGAATTGGCTGAATCAATCAGAACTGAATTAGCAGGACATGTTACTTCTGTTCAAAAGAAAGGTAAATTAATTAAGAGACTAAGACTTCTTGATTCATTAATTTCTTCAGAAACTGAGCCAACATGGATGATAATGGATGTATTACCGGTAACACCGCCAGATTTAAGACCTATGGTACAGTTAGACGGTGGTAGGTTTGCAACATCAGACTTAAACGATTTATATAGAAGAGTTATAAACAGAAATAATCGTTTACAAAGATTGTTAGAAATGGGTGCGCCTGAAATCATTGTAAGAAATGAAAAACGTATGTTACAAGAGGCTGTAGATGCACTTATTGATAACGGCAGACGTGGAAGAACTGTTGTGGGACCTAACAACAGAGCTCTTAAGTCATTATCTAATATTATTGAAGGTAAACAAGGTCGTTTCCGTCAAAACTTGTTAGGTAAACGTGTTGACTACTCAGGTCGTTCAGTTATTGTTGTAGGTCCTTCATTGAAATTGAACCAATGCGGGTTACCAAAGGAAATGGCTATCGAATTATTCAAGCCGTTTGTTGTTAATAAATTAATCGAACGCGGACACGTTCAAAACATAAAATCAGCAAAGAAAATGATAGAGCGTTCAGAAGCAAAAGTCTGGGATATCTTGGAAGAGATAATTGAAGGACACCCGGTAATGTTAAACCGTGCTCCAACCCTTCACAGACTTGGTATTCAAGCGTTTGAACCTAAACTGGTTGAAGGTAGAGCTATTCAACTTCATCCGTTAGTATGTACAGCGTTTAACGCAGACTTCGACGGTGACCAAATGGCAGTTCACGTACCTTTATCAATTGAAGCTCAAACTGAAGCAAGAATGCTTATGTTAGCTACAAATAATATTTTGGCTCCGGCAAACGGTAAGCCGATTATTACTCCTTCTCAAGATATGGTTCTTGGTATGTACTACCTTACTATATTGAAGGATCCTGAAATGCCTGTTAAAGGATATTTCTATAACTTCCAAGATGCGGTATCGGCTCTTGAAGTAGGAGTTATAAAGCTGCACGATAAGATTGTTGTTAGAGATGAACACGGAAAACGTATCGAAACAACGGTTGGTAGAATTATATTTAACGAAGAAGTTAGAAAAGCACTTGCTTAATTAAAAAGGAAATTGAGGAAATATAAATATGGAAAATACATACACACACTCAAAAGCAGCTCCTGAGTTTATTAACAAACAAATGGATAAAGGCGGGTTAAAGAATCTTTTATCCCAAATTTATCTTGAATACGGTGGAGCAAAGACTGCTGAATTAGCTAACACTCTTAAAAACCTTGGTTACAAGTATGCAACTAAGTCCGGTGTTACAATTTCTATCGCAGACTTATCTGTTCCTGCTGTAAAAAAAGATTTGTTAAAACAGGCTGAAGAAGAAATTGAAAAATCAACAAACAGATACCTAAAGGGTGAAATCACTGAAGTCGAAAGATATACAAAAGTAATTGACACTTGGTCTGAAACAACTGCAAAACTAACAGAACAAGTTGTTGAAAACTTTGACAAGTTAAACCCTGTATATATGATGGCATTCTCCGGTGCGAGAGGTAACTTATCACAGGTTTCTCAATTAGTCGGTATGCGTGGTTTGATGGCTGATGCACAAGGTCAAATCATCGACTTACCTATTAAATCAAACTTTAAAGAAGGTCTTTCTGTTACCGAATATATTATTTCATCTTACGGTGCAAGAAAAGGGTTGGTTGATACAGCGTTAAAAACAGCTGACTCCGGATACTTAACAAGACGTTTGGTTGACGTTGCTCAAGATGTTATTATACGTGCTAAAGATTGTGGTACTGATAAGTACATAAATATGAAGCCAATTATGGATGGTGATACTGTTATTGTTCCGTTAATTGACAGATTATTGGGAAGAACGGTTGCTCAAGATATTCTTGATGCAAATGGTAATGTCCTTGTTAAAGCTAACACTACTTTAGACAGAAATGATATCAGAAAGATTAAAAATCTTAATTTAACTGAGTTAAAAGTTCGTTCAGGTTTAACCTGTGGTCTTGATTATGGTGTTTGCCAAAAATGCTATGGATGGGCTCTTACTACTCAAAAACCTGTTGATATTGGTGAAGCAATTGGTATTATCGCAGCACAATCAATTGGTGAACCTGGTACACAGCTTACAATGAGAACATTCCACACCGGTGGTGTATTCAAAGGTTCAGGTGCGATGAAGAGTGTTGAAGCAGGTGTTAACGGTAAAGTTAAGTCTTCTATTAAAACAAGAGAATTGAGAACTCGTAACGGTGATATTGTACAAGTTTCAATTTATGAATCCGATATTGAAATTGTTGGTGATAAGAAGACTGAAAAATGTCACATTCCTGCTGGTGCAACTATTCATTTCACTGATGGAATGGAAGTTAAAAAAGGTTTCAAACTTGCCGAGTATGAACCTGTATCATCTGGAGACGGTAGTCGTTTAACCGAAAAAGCAACAAAAGATATCACTTCAGACTTATCAGGTGAGGTTTATTTTGAAGATTTTGTTGCAGATGAAAAGAAAGACAGGCAAGGTAACATTTCCAGAACAGCAAACAAGAATGGTATAGTTTGGGTTATCGGCGGTGATGTTTATAACCTTCCGGGTGGTTCAAAAGTCCTTGTTAAGAATGAACAAAAAGTTAAACAGGGTGAGAAATTGGCTGAAACTTTGACTGTTTGTGAACACGGTGGTGAAGTCCGTTATTCTGAGGATTTAGAAATCGAGCAAGTTAAATTTGAAGGTGAAACTATTAATAAAATTGTTAAAGGTAAAGAAATAACTATAGTTATTGCTTCTTTAATTCCTTCAAATGCAACTTTTGAACAAACTAAAAAAGAACAAATTTGGACAGTTAATAAAACTGGCGAACGTTATATCGTTAAGACTCCAACGGATACAACCGTTGAAAATGGCATGATTATTGCTGAACTTATTGACGATGAATGTTCTGTTTCTTCATCAGGTGAAATTAAATATGTTGATGTTGAAGTTGATGAAAACCAAATAGTTACAAAGCCGGGTACAATCGTATTTATTCCTGAAGAAGTTCACCAAATTAATAAGGATTCTTCGTTGAAAATGGTTGATAACGGTACCTTTGTTACCGCTGGAACAGAAGTCGTCAAAGATATATACACTCATATTGATGGTATTGTCGAGTTTAAAGAATTCAATGATATTATCCACGAAATAACAGTAAGACCGGGTGAAGTCCATACTTTACAAAGCATTAGTGAACTTAAAGTTGAAGAAGGTGCTGTTGTTGAGAAAGGAACAGTTATTGCTAAAGGTATAAAGGCTGCTGAAACTTCTATTGTTTCAATTATGGAATCTGACTTCGATGACCTAGATATAGATGATCTCGATGAAGAGATTGAATCATCTCTTGGTATGTCTGATGATGAAGAAAGTATTGAAGATAAACCAGTACAAATTCTTATCAGACCTGTTCAAGTTCTTAATGTTGAATCAAAAGATGTATCAATAAGATTTAACTCTTCTGATAATTTAATCAGTATGGTTCCTGTTACTCAGCTTCAATATAAGGATGGAGCAAGAGTTAGAAATATTGACGGTGCTACATTAACAAGAACAAGTCTTGTTCTTCAAATGCAAGGCTATTTATCTCATTTAAAAGGTCTCGTTGAACTTAATGAGCAAGGTGAGTTAAAGATTGTTGTTCTGGAAACATTGATTGTTCGTCGTGAGTTAGAAGGTAATTCTAAAATGAATGATGCACTTCAAACAGAATTACTTGTTAATAATGGTGAGGTCATCAAACCTAAGACTCCTATTGCTAAGACAGAAGTTCTTGCTATTAATGATGGTGTTGCGGCAATTAATGATAAACTTACTGATTCAAGAAGATTACTTGTTAACTGTGAAAGTTATGAATCAAAAGTTAAAATTTCATCCGAAAGCAAAGTTAAAAAAGGTGAATTTGTAAGATTAGATCAAGAACTTACTGCAAAGGGTGATAAAGCTCCTGTTTCCGGTAAAGTTATTTCTGTTACTAAGAACGAAATAGTTATAAGGAACGGTCGTCCATACTTAATCAGCCCTGGAACTATGTTACAATTGGAAGCAGGTTCACTTGTTCTTCGTGGTGATATGCTGGCAACTCTTGTATTTGAAAGACAAAAAACCGGTGATATCGTTCAAGGTTTGCCAAGAGTAGAAGAGTTACTTGAAGGCAGAAAGCCAAAAGATTGTGCTATACTTGCGGAATCTGACGGTGTTGCTGAAATTGAAATTGAAGATGAAGTACCGAGATTATTCTTAGTTACTGATAATGGTAGAACTGAAATTAAATTTGCTATTGATGCAAGTATTCTTGTTTCAAACAAACAGCAAATTAAAAAAGGTCAACCGTTAACAAGCGGTCCGCTTAACCCGCAAGACGTTATTAGACTTTGCGGACCAAGAGCGGCTCAACAATATCTTGTTGATGAAGTTCAACGTGTTTACCGTTCTCAAGGTGTTGAAATTGCGGATAAACATATTGAAATTATCGTTCGACAAATGACTAAGAAAATTAGAGTTGTTGATCCGGGTGATACTAATTTATTGCCTGGTGAACTTATCGAAATACAAGCTTTTGAGCACGAAAATGAATTGGTTAAAAATGCCGGTGGAACTGAAGCTACTTGCGAATATATGCTTTTAGGTATTACAAAGGCTTCTTTGAATACTGAAAGCTTTATCTCTGCGGCATCTTTCCAAGAGACAACTCGTATCTTAACTGAAGCTGCTGTTGAAGGTAAAAAAGATATGTTAAGAGGTTTGAAAGAAAACGTTATTATTGGTCGTTTAATACCGGCTGGTACCGGCTTACACCACTTAACTAATGCGAGTGAAGAACGTGACAAAGAAGCTCAAAGAAGAGCGGCTCAGCGTAATCAAGCTAGAAAACCTTCTGCTATTTTAGAAGAAATCGAAGGTATGTTCGGTGCTCCTGATTACATTGTTGGAGAATAGTTCTTTTTAATATTTTAAAAGAAGCAGGCTTGATAATACAAGCCTGCTTTTCTTATTTCTGTATTTTTTGATATAATCATTTTATGTTTTTAGTTAATTTAAAAAAATTCATTAAATACTTTGCTAACAACAAAAAAAAGGAATTATTCGCCTACATTATAATGTCATATTTTGCTTCTATTCTGGAAGTTTTTGGGGTAGCTATTGTTTACCCGTTTATTCTAATACTTTTAAAGCCAGATTTTTATTATAAATTGCCTATACATATTTCACCTATATGGCTCGGGATTGGAATTTTCTTGATTTTTGTATTTAAAAACATTTATATGGTTTGGTGTATTAAATATCAAGCTAAACTTGTAAAAGAGATTGAAACTGATATTATGAAACAGTTTTTCAATTTCTTCCTATTTTCGTCATATCAAATCACTTATACTATACCAAGAGCTTACAAAGAAAGAGTGCTTACTGTAATTACTTTAGAAAGTGTAAATAATTTTTTTGTAAGGGTACTTAATCTAAATATTAACGCTGCAATTGTTGTATCCATTCTTTTATTACTATTTGTCAAATTCCCTATTCCTGCAATTGTTACATCTGTTTTTGCAGCGTTCATAATTGTTATTCAAAATCAAAAGAACAAAAAATCTCTAAAATTATCATCCGAAAAGTTATGGGCAGAACAAAAATACTATGATGAACTAAAAGCCGCTATTATGCCTAACTTAAAACTAATTAAAATTACCGGAAATGAAACAGATATTGATAATGCAATTAACTCTACTCTTGATAAACTTAAAATAGTGCAAGCAGACTTTTTTGCTAAAAATTCTTATCAGCCATACGTACTTGAGCCCTTAGTAATTTTACTCTTGTTTATTATGCTTGGCGTAATCTATTTGACGGAACCAAATGATACCAATATTCTGATTGCGTCTTTTGCAATTGTTGCCTCTGCTATCTTTAGGATACTTCCGGCACTTGCACGTATCCAAACATCTCTTAACGGAATCTTGCTTGGAAGAAAATATGTTAAAGAGCTTATTGAATTTTACGAAAAGTTTAATATCAATAATTTTTCTAAATACAGTTTTGATAAAAATATTGAATTTAATCAGAGTATTAGGCTTGAAAATGTTTCTTTTGGATATATAGCTAATAAGAAAATTCTCAAGAACATAAGTCTTGAAATTGAAAAAAAATCTTTTATCGGGGTTATTGGCGAATCTGGAGCTGGGAAAACAACACTTATTGATATTATTTCCGGCCTATTACCTATTACTGAAGGGAATATTCTTATCGACGGAAAGTGTACAGATAATTATGAGCAAATCAGAAATCTCATAGGGTACGTTCCTCAAGAACCAGTATTCTTTAATTCATCATTTAGAGAAAATATTGCATTTGGAGCTTCAAAAATTGATGATGACAGAGTTATCAATGTTCTACAGCAAGCTTCTATTTATGAATATATTGAAAAGAATTTTTCTCAAGGAATTTATGCCAGCCCTATGGTTGATACTGTAGGTTTATCTCTTGGACAAAAGCAAAGACTTTCTATTGCGAGAGCCTTATATAAAAATCCACAAATACTAATTTTAGATGAAGCAACTTCTGCACTTGATCTAAAAACTGAAGAAGATATTTGCAACGAATTAAATAAACTTAAATCTAATATTACAATTATTGCTGTTGCTCACCGTCTATCAACACTAAAAAATTGCGATAAAATAATTTACTTAAAAGACGGAAAAATTAACGCTATAGGGAATTTTTATGAACTTGAGAAAAATAATGCTGAGTTTCAAGAGTTAATAAAAATTCAAAAGCTCAATTCAAATTAATTTGAAAGCATTACTTCAAGTAACTCATCTGCGGTTTTTTTATAAGAAAATTGACTTGCTCTTAAAAGTCCTTTTTTAGAGTACTCAGCTCTCAGTACAGGATTAAAATAAAATTTTTCATAAGCTTCAATATGTTCTTCATCACTATCGTAATTTATTTGGATACCTGCATCCCCAACAACCTCCGGCAAGGAAGTCGCGTTGCTTACAATAACAGGACAACCGCAAGACATTGCTTCAAGTGGGGGAAGCCCAAAGCCTTCGTATTGAGAGGTATATACGAACCATTCGGCATTTGAATAAAGTATTGGTAAATCTTCATCTTGGACATATCCAATCTTTATTATCTTGTCTTTGTACTCACTTAAATTATCTATAGCCTTTGCTAGTTCTTGTTTAAATTTTTCCCATTGACCTCCACCCATAACAAATACAATATCATCTAGATTATTTTTCTTTATAAATTCTACAAATGTTTTTACTATTCTGATAAGATTTTTTCTTGGCTCTAAGGTGCACAGACTGAAAATATATTTCTTACCTTCAGGAATATTATATTTTTCTCTTACTTTATCGAATTTTTCGTTTGAAGGTCTAAATCCATCTGAAGCTGCTAATAAAACCGTTTTACTGTTTTCTTCACATATATTTGGATTATATTTTATAAAATCCTGACGAGTAAATTCTGAATTAGTAAAATAAAAGTTTTCTCTCTCCAATCTTTCAAATAACTTCTTTTTGAAATGTGTTCCGACAAGATTTTCATTATAAATATTTAAAACCGGAATACAATCATGTAATAAAATATAGCGTTTTAAACCTTTTTGCTTTCGTATCGAATTTGGAGGATAATCATATGTAGAAAAAAATATTTCTGCGTCATATTTTCTAGGGAAGAAATAAGTGCCCAGCTTTGCAAAGATTGCTAACGGTAACATTAATAATTGCAGTATATAATAATAAAACCTATTTGTATATTTATAATTTGACTTAAAGAAATTATATAATGCACAAATTTTTGAATCCGTATATAACTTTAAATTTTTATCAGGTAAAATTATTTTAATAGATTTCTTGACATAACAATAATAAGCAGTACCCGCATATAATGATAACTCTATATCATCACGTTTTAAGAACTCATTTAATAAATTTTGTGCAACAAAAAAAATTCCGCTGCGAGCCGCTCTTTCAGGATATGCAGCATTTCCAAGAATTGATATATCCATTAATATTTTTTTCTTTTTTGCACACATTGATTAATAATCTCCTGCTTAATTATATCAGCACAATTCTCCCAAGTAAAATCATTTGCCCGCTGACTTCCCTTTTTAATTAACGTTTCTCTAAGTTCATTACTAAAATAAATATCTTTGTAGGCTTGCTTTATACCTTCACTATCTTCTGGATTGATAATTAATGCAGCATCACCGCAAACTTCTGGTATTGAAGTTCTATTCGAAGTAACAACAGGTACACCATAATTCATAGCTTCTAGAATCGGTAAGCCAAAGCCTTCATACAAGGATGGATAAATAAAACCTATTGCATTTTTATATAATAAAGGTAAATCATCATCTAATACATAACCTGTAACAATTATTCTTTTATCATTACTTATTTCTTTTAATTCTTTTTTATATTTATTCCAGATTCCGCCTGCCAAAACAAATACTAAATCATCTATTTTGTTCTCTCCTGCAAAATCTATAAAATTACTAACCGCAAATTTTAAATTCTTTCGTTTCCCTAATGAACATAATGAAAGGAAATATTTTTGCCCTTCGGGAATACCATACTTTGAATATATATCTCTGTTTTTTATTGGCTCTTTTTTACAACCAAGATATGAAACCTTCACATTATCAGCATCAATATTGGGAAAGACTTTTAGAAAATCATTTTTTGTATAATTAGAATTTGTAAAATAAAAAACATCGTTTGTAATGTTTGCAAAAACACTATTTGCCCAATGATACTGGGGAAGTTTTTTCCCATCTAATAATGGTATTACATCATGAATAAATTGATACTTACAAATATCTGATTGTAAAAATTCTTTGCTTACACCTTCAAACGGTGAAAAGTATATCTCATAATTATTAATTTTATTAATCAATGAATGATTTAACGGTAAAAACTTATCTAGAATTCGCAAAGTATATAAGGCTATATAACTTACTTTTTTAGATAAAAATGTAAACTTATAATAAATTAATCCCAAAACTTTTTCAAAGCATCGGCGTTCATCAATTAATTCTATACTCAAAAATTTATTATCTGACATAAGAAACTCTTTTATAAAATAAAAAAACTTATAATCAGAATATATAGAAATATCAAACTTGTCACAATTTAGGAATTGCAAAAACAAATTATACGCAACATTATA
>CALURS010000026.1 GCA_944323215.1 Candidatus Gastranaerophilales bacterium
AACCGTAGGAGCGTCTGCCTCGTCGCTATCCGTATTTACAATTTTATTACAAGAAACAACTGTATCGTTATCAGAAAGATTTTGTGCCTTAACACCTGTTGCCGGTCTGCCTTGGCACGAAATATCCTGAGCTTTAATTCTTGATACAACGCCGTTAGCTGTTACAATCATTATTTCGTCTTTAGCGTCAACAATTGTTAAAGCAACAAGTCTTGATGTGCTTGATTTGAATTTAGTTGCAATCAAACCTATACCGCCTCTGTTTTGAGTTCTGAATTCAGAGATTTTTGTTCTCTTTCCAAAACCGTCAGATGTTACGACAAGCAGGTCACCGTCTTTATCTCTCGGAACTATATCACATCCTATAATTGTGTCGCCAACTCTTAATTTCATTGAGTTAACACCTCTAGCGCTTCTTCCAAGCGGTCTTAAATCTTCAATCGGGAATCTTATTGCCATACCACAAGAGGTACCGATTATGATTTCATCGTTTGGCTTAGATAACTTAACCCAATTAAGGATATCATCTTCTTCTAATCCGATAGCTATAATTCCGCTTCGTCTAATGTTTGCAAAATTGTCTAATTCAATTCTCTTAATATAACCTTTCTTTGTAAGCATGATAAGGTTTGTGTCGTGAGAGAAGTTACTAACAGGTACTACTGCTGTAATCTTTTCATCTTGAGAGATAGGAAGAACATTTACAATAGGAAGTCCTTTTGCTTGTCTTCCGCCTTCAGGGAAGTCGTAAACGTTTAAGCTGTAGCAAACACCCTTAGAGCTGAAGAATAGAACTTTATCGTGCATCATGGCAGTAAAGAAATGTTGAATATCGTCATCTTCTTTTGTTTTTATTCCACTCTTTCCTCTGGTTGCTCTGTTTTGACGCTCAAAGGTATCAAGAGAAATTCTCTTCAAATACCCTTGATGAGTAATAAATACAGCCATTGGTACATTTGGTGTTAAGTCTTCAATTGTTACTTCATCTAATTCCGGAACAATTTGAGTTTTTCTGTCATCACCATATTTTTCTTTATCTTCAAGAAGTTCGCTCTTGATGATATTTAAAACTTTTTGCCTGTTAGCAAGAATGTCTTCATATTCTGCAATCTTCTTAATTAATTCGTCATATTCATTTTTGATTTTGTCTTGTTCTAAACCAGTTAAACGTCTTAATTGCATTTCTAAGATTGCATTTGCTTGATCAGTATCAAGTCCAAATCTGCTCATCAAGCCAACTCTTGCATCATCAGTAGTTTTTGATTTTTTGATAAGTTCAATAACTTCATCCAATGAACCTAACGCTATTAATAAACCTGCAAGTATATGAGCTCTTATTTTTGCTTTCTTTAAGAAATAAATTGTTCTTCTTGTAACAATTTCTACCCTATGTTCAACAAACTCATTTAATACATCGTAAAGATTCATTAATCTTGGTTGCTTACCGCATAGTGCAAGCATGTTAAATCCAAAAGTTGTTGAAAGTTGAGTATATTTGAATAAATTATTTTTAACAACATCCGGCTTTGCATCACGTTTAAGCTCAATGACAATTCTCATACCATCTCTGTCAGATTCATCTCGTAGGTCAGAGATTCCGTTAATTTTTTGTTCTTTAACAAGTTCTGCAATTTTTTCAATAAGTTGAGCTTTATTAACTTGGTAAGGAATTTCGGTAACAATAATGGCTGTTCTTGCTTGTCTGCCGCCGCCACCTGGGATTTCTTCAATAGTTGCAACAGCCCTCATTTTTATTGAGCCTCTACCTGTTTCGTATGCCTGCTTGATATCACCTAAGCCAACAATAGTGGCAGCTGTAGGGAAATCAGGTCCTTTAATGTATTCCATTAATTCAGAAACTGTAATATTAGGGTTATCAATAAGTGCAATAGTACCGTCAACGATTTCACATAAGTTATGCGGTGGAATGTTTGTAGCCATACCAACAGCTATACCTGAAACTCCGTTTAATAATAACATTGGAAGTCTTACAGGTAGTACAGAAGGTTCTTCTAATGAACCATCAAAGTTCGGGACAAAATCAACTGTTTCACAGTCAATATCTGCAAGCATAGAAGTAGTGATTTTATGCATTCTTGCTTCTGTATAACGCATAGCAGCAGCCCCGTCACCATCGACAGAACCAAAGTTCCCGTGACCGTCTACTGTTAGGTATCTTGTTGAAAAATCTTGCGCCATACGAACAAGAGATTCATATACAGCAGTATCACCGTGAGGGTGGTATTTACCTAATACTTCTCCGACTATACGGGCACATTTCTTAAATGGTTTATCAGGAGTCATGCCAAGCTCATTCATTGCAAATAATATTCTTCTATGAACAGGCTTTAATCCGTCCCTGACATCCGGTAACGCTCTACCGACAATTACACTCATTGCGTAATCTATATATGAGCGTTTCATTTCTTCTCTTATATTTACAGGAACTATTTTCCCGTCCGAAAACATATTTTGCTGGCTCAAAACTTCCTCCTTATATCCCAATTTTACTTAATTGTATCACAAAAAAACGCACTGTAAAGCAAACATAACCTTTACAATGCGTTATATTTGTATTTGGGTAAATGCACCAAAAACAGCTGTATCTATCTCACAGCTGAATATTTTTGAGCCATTTAATATTTTATTGGTTTGCTTCTGCTTGGTATTTGTTTAATGCTTCGGTTGATATTTGTGCAACATCTTCTATAATATTGCCTGCTATAGCCATACTTTCTTGTGTTGCCTTAAAGCATTTTACAGCAAACATTGTTTGTAATAACGACGGGTCTAAACTGCTTACTTCACTTATATCCATAAATATACCTCTTCGTGATAGGGATACTATTATTATAACATTTTTTATATCCTTTTCAATATATTTATTAAATATTATGTAGATATTGTTACGTTTGAATTTTAATTTATTAGATATTAAATTCTTGTATTTATTGGCTTTAAAGGTTGTTGACAAAAAGTTTTAAACAAACTAATATTAAGAAAGATTAAGAAAAATAACTTGGGGTTAGAGAGCTATGGGTTTAAAAATTAATAGAAAACAAGCAGCTGTTATTATAATTTTGATAATAGTAGTACCGATTTTATATAACAAGATATGGGGAGCTATATCTGGTTTTATTCAGAAGCAGGCATTATTGGCTCCTAAAGAAGTTGTGGTTGATAATCCTCATATAGAGGAAGTAAATGTAACAGCTGAGGCGACAGGCAGAGTTGAGGCAAAGTATTCAGTAGATGTAGTTGCAAGAGTCCCCGGTTTTTTAATGAAGAAGTATTTTAAAGAAGGGGATTTTGTAAAAAAGGGGCAGTTATTATTTCAAATTGACCCAAGAGAGTATCAAATAGAGGTAAATAATGCTAAAGCATCTATCAATCAGTATAATGCTTTATTAGTAAATGCTCAACAAGAATTAAATAGAGCTAATGCCTTGATAAAAGAGGATTTGATTAGTCGTTCAGATGTTGATCAAAGTCTTGCTAACAGAAATCAAAATAAGGCATTATTGGATGCCGCAAAGCAGCAATATGAGCTAGCAAGGGTGAATTTAGGTTACACATCAATAAAATCACCTATTGATGGGCGGATTGGTAAGGTTAATATTACGGAAGGTAATTATGTAACTGCAACATCCGGTTCTCTTGTTAATATTGCAAGTGTTAATCCTGTTTATGTGTCATTTAGCTTAAAAACCGATGAATTTGTAGAATTATTAAAAGCAAGTGACAGATTTAAGGATGTGGAAGTAAAAGTGCAGTTTGGTGGGGACGGAAGCTGGTATGATAAAGTTGGGACTATAGACTTTGTTGACAATAAAATTGATAAGGATTCCGGCTCTGTTACAATGCGTGCTGTTTTTGATAATTCAAGATACTGGTTAGTTCCTGGTGCTTATATGAAGGTTAAGCTTGTTGCGGCTCAAAAAGTTAAATATACAACAATTCCTCAAGCTTGCACAAAAGGTGATGCAATGAGCGGGTATTATGTTTGGGCAGTTGAGGATGGTAAAGCTGTAAGAAAAGATATAAAGGTTTCTGAAGCTATAAATAATAATTGGATTGTTGAGGATGGATTATCGTTATCTGATGTTATTGTTGTTTCAGGTATTCAAAGTATTGCTGTTGAGGGGCAAAAACTAAAAACAGTTAGTAATACTGATTATCAAGCTAAAATTGCAGGAAAGAATTAATGAAAAGAATATTTGATAAAGAAAAGCTTTTCTTTTTTATAAGAAAACCAAGATTTGCTTTAGTTATATCTGTTTGTATAGTTATATTGGGGGTAATTTCTATACTGGGTTTGAAACAAGAAAGCTATCCGGATGTAACACCGCCGCAGGTAAGGGTTTCAGCTTCATATCAGGGTGCTAGTGCCGAAGTTATTGAATCTTCTGTTGCGACTGTTTTAGAAAACAAATTGAACGGTGTTGAAGATTTGACTTATATGAGTTCAACCTCTTATGATGGAAGTTATTCTTTAACATTATATTTTAAGGTTGGATCTGATAAAGATATAAACTTAATGAATGTTCAAAATAGGATACAACAGGTTTTATCACAGTTACCTGAAGATGTTCAGCGTACAGGTGTTACTGCTATTAGTAGGACATCTGGTTCTGGTGCTATTATTTTAACTTTGTATCCTGAAAAAGGTGATTGGTCACAATTGGATTTAACAAATTACGGGTCAATATACATAAAAGATGAATTAAAGCGTGTTGATGGTGTAGCGGATGTTAATGTTTTTGGGGCTGGCGATTACTCGATGAGAATATGGCTGGATCCTCAAAAAATGGCAGGATACAATGTGTCTATAAGCGAAGTAAAATCTGCTATAACAAATCAAAACACTCAAGTTACTGCCGGTGCTTTAGGACAGTTACCGACAGAGGAAAAAAATGCTTTACAGCTGACTCTCAAAACTAAAGGGCGTTTGGATAATGTTAAAGATTTTGAAAACATAATAATTCGTTCTAATATTGATGGTTCTAATATAAGAATAAAAGATATAGCGAGGGTTGAATTAGGTGCTTCTTCTTATTCTAATTTAGGTATTGTTAACGGTAAACCATCTGCGGTTGTTGTTATTTCTCAGTTACCAGATGCCAATATTATAAATTTGTCAAAAGCTGTTTCAAAAAAGGTTGATGAATTAAATGCGAGAATGAATAACGGTATAAAAATTTTATATGTTAAGGATGACTCTACATTTATTCATGAATCAATGAAAGAAGTTGAATTTACAATTCTACTAACGGCAGTAATTGTTGTTATAATAATCTTCTTGTTTTTAGGTGATTTTATGGCAACTTTGGTTCCGTGTATAACAATTCCGGTATCATTAATTGGTACGTTTTTTGCCTTGAATGTTATGGGCATGTCTATAAATCTCTTATCGTTATTTGCATTAGTTCTTGCTGTAGGGGTAGTAGTTGATGATGCTATTGTTGTTATAGAAAACGTTAAACGACACATGGAGGAGGGAAAATCGGCTATAATTGCTACTCAGCTTACAATGGAAGAAGTTGGGGCTTCGCTTGTTGCTATGGCAATGGTTTTGATGGCTGTTTTTGTTCCTATTATTTTTATGGGCGGGATGACAGGTATTATGTATAAACAGTTTGCTGTTTGTATTGCCGTATCTATAGCTATTTCTGCTATTTGCGCTCTTTCTCTTTCTCCTGCTATGTGTTCTCACTTCCTCGGGCATCATAAAAAGAATGATGACGGAAAGAAAAAATCAGAGTTTTATATTTATTGTTCTAACTTAAAATCTAAATTTTTAGCAAAAGCAAATATTGTTGTTGTTAAGTTTAATGAATTCTTTTCTAAAGTTGAAGATTTTTATATTGAGTACGTTAAAAAGTTTGTATACGATAAAAAATTAGTATTAATATTCTATGTTTCAATAGTTTTACTTGTAGGAATATGTTTTAAAACGATATCAACAGGCTTTATTCCTGATGAAGATCAAGGAATTCTACTTGCAAGTATAACTTTGCCGGATGGGGCATCTTTGTCAAGAACAGAGGAAGTTTCTACAAAGTTTGTTGATGGTATTAGAAATATAGATGGGATTAATGAAGAAAAATTAACGGTATTTGGTGGCGATGGTTCAGTTAACCAATCTACTGTTATTATTCAGTTAGATGATTACGCAGATAGAACTATTGGTGTTGTTGATTGGGTAAAAAGAAAAATAAAAGGTCAAGCAACAGATTTATCTCATACGGCTATATTGAATAAAGTCAGAGCGGTTGCATCTAATATAAAAGAAGCTTCAATTGTTGCTTTCTCTCCGCCTGCAATAAGTGGTATGAGTATGATGGGTGGGTTCGAGTTCCAGATGTTATCTCAAGGCGAATATACACCGCAAGAGCTTGAAACTTGGGCGAATAAACTAATAGCAGAGGCTAACCAAAATCCTTCGCTTACTAGTGTCTATACTTCTTTCCAAGCGAATGTGCCTCAGTATACTGTTGAGATTGACTATGAAAAGGCTTTGACCCAAAAGGTTGATTTGCAAGAGTTATACTCTACCCTTTCATCTATGCTGGGTACATATTATGTAAATGATTTTAATAAATATGATAGAGTATTTAAAGTCCAATTGCAAGCAGAGAGCAGGTTTAGGGATAAAGCAACTGATTTGTCAGGGATTTATGTAAAAAATACAAACGGTGTAATGGTGCCTGTTTTGTCAATAATCAAGCTAAAACAAACAATAGGTACAGCGGCAATAACCCGTTATAACCAGTATAAATCGGTTCAAATTCAGGGACAGCAGGCTGCGGGGAAAAGCTCGGGTGATGCTATGAATGCTATGGAAGATGTTGCTAAGAAAGTTCTTCCAAGTGACATATCATTCGACTGGTCAGGAACATCTGCACAAGAGCGAGAGGCTTCAGGACAAACCGCTATGATTGTAGGAATGGCATTAGTGTTTGTTTACCTGTTCTTGGTTGCTTTGTATGAAAGTTATACAATTCCTATTGCGGTATTATTGATTTCACCGATTGCAGCGTTAGGCGCATTGTTATTCCAGATGATGATTAATCAATCGTTTGATATTTATTCTCAAATAGGTATGATTACACTTGTCGGGCTTGCTGCAAAACAATCTATCTTGATTGTTGAATTTGCAAAAGAAGAACACGAAAAACACGGTTTGTCTGTAAGAGAAGCGGCGGTTAAGGCTGCTAAGTTAAGATTTAGAGCTATTATGATGACTGAGTTAGCTTTTATTCTTGGTGTTATGCCAATGTTATTTGCTCATGGTGCGGGAGCAAATTCAAGAATTTCTGTAGGTTCAACTGTTTTTGGCGGTATGATTGCTGCCTGTACTCTTGGTGCGGTGCTTACTCCTGCATTTTATGTTATTGTTCAGGAGTTTGTTGACTTGTTCCCTAAAAAAGAAATTACTGATGAGGATTTGGAGTTTTAGTTTGTAAATGAAAAAGTTTATTAATTCAATTTTAATATGTTCAGTTTTAGTTGCCTCGAATGGTTTTGCTCAGGCTGCTTTTTGGAACAAAAACAAAGATGAGAATGTTAAACCTGTTCATATTGTTCAGCCTGAGAAAAAGGTTAAATTTAATAAAAAGCGTGAGAGGAAGAAAAACGAGGAAAATGCAAAATCCAAGATAGAATCTTCAAAAGAAGCCGAAGGTATGTATGAAACCAAGTTTCCTACTATAAACAGCCAGATTGAGTACGAGGATTTTAACGGCGAAGTGACTCTTGAAGATTGTATTAAACTTGCAATTTCTCATCACCCCTCTATTATGTCTGCAATTAGTAACGCTGAAATTTATAAAACTAAAATCGGGCAGGCATGGTCAAATTATTTCCCGACGCTAAGTGCTGGTACAAGTTATTCCAGAAATGATACGCTGATGACGATGCCGACGAGTGCTTTTTCAAGTATGATGAACAGAAAATATAATATGTTTTATGTTCCAACTGTTTCTGCTGATATGTTGTTATTTGACTTTGGCAAAACAAAAGCAAATGCTGATATGGCAAAGCGTACTTATGAATCGACCAGATATGATGCTGAAACCAGTATTGAAAGTGTTATTTATAATGTTAAAGTCGCATATTATAATGTTTTGTTTGCTCAGGAGCAAAAAGTTGTGTACGAAGATACAGTAAAAGATTTTGAGCTCCAATGGAAGCAGGCTAAAGCTTACTATGAAATAGGTAAAAAAGCTAAAATTGATGTCACAACTGCTGAATATAACCTAGGTAATGCAAAAGTTAATTTGATTAAGGCTAAAAATACACTTGAGTTGGCTTATGCGGAATTGGCTAATGCTGTTGGTATTCCGGAATTAGAAAATGTTATTTTGAAAAGCCCTTTGAATACAAAGGTTTATGATGTAGAATTTAAGAGCCTTTTATCAACTGCGGAGCAGGCAAGACCATCTTTGTTATCTGCTAAAAAAAGGTTAGATGCGGCTGAGTTGAATGTTCGTAGTGCAAAACGTGCTTTTACACCTGATATAAGTGCTTTCGGATCTTATAGCAGAGGCGGTAGACAGATTGATACTGATACGGGATATCAGTTTGGGGTTCAATTGAATTATACTGCTTTAAACCTTATGCTACTTAAAAAACAGGTCGATGAAGCTAAGGCTAATTATAAAAAACTTGTCGCTGATTACGAGTTGGAAAAGCAAAGTGTATATTTAGAAGTGAAAAGTGCCTATATCAATTTGATGAATTCTTTTGATAGTTTATCGGTATCAAAGCTTGCACTGCAACAAGCAAAAGAACAACAATATCAAGCATTTAGAAGATATGAGGTAGGGCTTGGTAATGCTATTGAGTTTAAAGATGCTGAAAATACATACTTAAATGCTCAGTTGAGTTATTATTCCAATCTTTTAGATTATAATGTTAATGCAGCAGAATTAGAAAGAGTTATTGGAGCTCCTATTAAAGAGTCGGAGCAGGAATTGTAGATGAAAATTTTTGGTTTAAAAAATATAAAAAGTAATTATATTAGTTTAGAGAAAGCTTATATTGGTAAAAAGCCTAACGGCTCTTATTTTAATGGGGCAAATCTTGTTATTAAAGATAATCCGAGAGAATTAATAGGTATTACGCCTAGAGGTACTAAATTTTATAGATGTGAAAAGCCTGAAGGGGAATTAGATTTATATTTGCTAACCAAAAACAATGAAGAAATTATCTCTAAAAAAACTTCTCAAGGTGTTAGCTATTTTAAAACTCAAGATAGTAAAATAATTTCTCAAAAAGTAGAAGGTAATATTCCTGCAAATAAGAATACAGGTTTACCAAAATTTGTGAAAAAACTTTTTAGTTTGATGAATGTTTAATTTTATATTATTTACTCATACTGGCAGATTTTTCTGCTGTTTTTGTGACTGTCTCAAGCAAGATTTCAGCAATATTGCTTTCGTTAAGAACTTTATTTCCCTCAGCTGTAGTTCCGCCAGGTGTAGTGACTGCTGTTATTAATTCTTCAGGTGTATTTCCTGTTTCCATAATCATTTTGGCAGCTCCAAGTGCGGTTTGTGCAGAAAGGGTTAATGCTGTTTGGTAATCAAGTCCAAGACTTTCACCGGCCTTTGCAATTTTATCAATTATATAATAGTAAAACGCTGGACCTGAACCTGATACACCGGTAACTGCGTCTATGGCTTTTTCTTCGCAGGTTATAACTTTACCTATTTTAGAAAAGATATTCTTAACAAGTTCTAAATCTTCATCTTTTGCATTTTCATTTTTGCAAATTGCACTCATTCCGCAGCCAAGTAGTGCTGGTGTATTTGGCATTACTCGGATTACTCGCTTGTCTTTACCAAGTGATTTCTCTATTTTTTCAAAGGTGATTCCTGCTGCTATTGATATGATAACTTGATTTTTGTTAATATCATTTTTTATATTTTCTAACAATTCGGGAACTACAAAAGGTTTGGTCGCTATAAGTATTATATCAGCTTCCTTTACTGCTTCTTGAGGCGTTGAGGTAGTTTTTATTCCAAAATTTTCTCTCGCTTTTTTTGCTGTATCTTCATTTATTTCGACGGCAGTTATATCCTCTTTTTTAAAGGTGTTTGTTGTTATTAGACCTTTTATAATCGCACTTGCCATTTTTCCGGCACCGACAAAGCTTATTTTTTTATTTTCCATATAGCCCCCTTTGTTAATCTTAGTATATGATACAACTTAATTCTTTTATATCAATACTTTGTATTTATATTCTTCTACTTGGTTGTATTAGTATTATTTTCATATAATTCTTTTAATGCTTCTAGTGCTTCTTTAACGGTATATTTATATTCTCCGTTCTCAGTTAGTTCTCCTAAAAAATCGTGTAAATATGTCCATTTATTATTTATTTTTAGATGGTAATGAAATATATTGTTATTTCTATATATTTCTAAAAATTCTTCTGGGCTAAATGCTCGATTACTTTTTTCTTGAGTAGCTACTATGTCATCCATATAATAATCTCTATTATCATAATTATATGTTAGCATTTCTTTGCATTGTTCAGCGTTAAAAAATGGATGATTGTTTTCATCTAGCATTTTTAGATATTTTATTTTTTCTACATAATAATATTTATCGAGTTCACTGAGGATACTTAAACAATCCTTTTCATTAAATATGGGTTGCAAATTCTTATAACGAGCATTTATTATTAATTCTGCTTTTTTAGGCCGTTCATTAATATGTGTTGCAATTTTGTTTCGCACTTCGTCAGGTATAATTTCTCCGGTTTCTAAAGTTAAAGTTGAATTATTATTAACAGCATTATTAACTTTTTCGAAAATTTTTTCAGCACTCACCCAGCCTACTTTTTTATTTAAAAAGTCCATTTTTTCTTGTTTGATTTTTTCTGCTTCAGCTTGTTTTATACTTCTTAGTTCTGCACGTTCTTTTGCTGCTTGTTTTGCTTTCTCCAGCTTTTCTTGTTTAATTCTTTTACTTTCTGCTTTTCTTATAGCTTTTAATTCTAGCCATTCTTTTGCATCTTTCTTTTCTCTTTCTTCTCGTTCAATTAATTGCTGTCTTTTCCTTTCTTCATATTCAGCTTGTATTTTTGCTTCTTTTTCAGCTCTTTCTTTGATTTTTATTTCATTAAGATGTTTTATTTCCTTCGAGAGATTTATAATATATTTTTTTTTGTCGGTTTCTTGTGGGATATTTTTTAGGGCATTATTTAATAGATCTGTATCATTGTCCAGTATATTTGCACTTCTTAACATCATCTCTCTACTGGAACTGGCATCAAAACCAAGTTCTAAGATTTTTTTGAAGGCTCTAGGATAAGTCTTAATAAGTTCTGTTTCTCTCATTAATTCTGCACATTCATTGGCATTAAATCTTGGGTTATTATCTTTGTCTTTTTGGGCTAGAATTGTCTTAAATAGTCCCGGATTCTTTTCTATTGTTTGTCCCAGTTCCTCAAAAAGCATTAATGATTCGTATCCATTAAATCGTGGACTTTTAGAAGCTTGAGCGTTAATTATATTGTAAAATGCTTCGGGATATAGTTCAATTTCTTCTGCATGGTTAAGTATATCAATTTTTTCTTCTGGGGAAAAACGTGAAATCCTTTGTATACCTATAGATTTATTCCTTAATTCAAATTCATTTCGATAGTAGTCATTAATAGCACTTTCGGTATCTACTCCATCTGCTTTTGATGCAGCATATAAACTTGCAGCGGTTGTACTAAATGCTGCAATACTAGTCTTTATTGCTTGTTTTGCTTTTATTGGGTTGCCCATTGAAATTTTAGTTATTTTCATTAAGTTCTCCTTAGGAATTAGAAAGGGATAGTGTTTTTAAAATTGTAAATTAAAAAATTTGTTATTTTTATTATAAAAATTAACAAAACTTAATTTATAGTTGATTTGTGAGAATAATAAAAAAGCCCTCATATAGAGAGCTTTTTTATTGGCTGGGGCGAAAGGATTCGAACCTCTGAATGGCTGGACCAAAACCAGCTGCCTTACCACTTGGCGACGCCCCATTGCGTTTACTTCTTTAGTGTATTATATCAAACTTGGATGTCAAGTAGTTTTTGTAATTTTTAGTTTATGGGTTGGGTTTGTTTGGGTTCGTACATTTTCACTGATTCCAAGATATGGAATCCACAGTATTTCGTTTGATTGGGCAAGTACAATTATTTTATTTCTTTTGTGCTGTTCAATGGACTTTCCGCTTAAATATTTTTTTAAGAACATTTTTCCACTCATTCCGAGTGGCTGAAAAATATCTCTACTTCTTCCGTAGCGAAGTGTTAGCGAAAATTCGTATCCAAATAAATCAACATAAGCTATTCCGCTGTTATCATTTGGAAATTTGTCAGGTTTTTCAGTTGTTTCTGTAACCTCTATTTTGTATTCTCCAAATTCATATTCTCCGCATTTTGTTATTTCTATAGAAATATTTTTTGTAGAGTTATTTTCTTTATAAATTGTAGCATTACGATTATTTACATATAGCCATAGTCCTTTTGTAAGTGATTTCCGCTTTTCTTCTTTTGATTGATTGTTTTGTTTGATAAATTCTAAAATCTCTGTTACTTTTTTTAAATCATACTCATCAAGATAGTTTGAAATTAAAGAGTAGATTATTTTTTGTTGTATGGCATCAGATAAAGATATAAATTTAACGATATCTATTGTATTTTCAGTAATCACGCTTGGAAGTATATTACTTAAATATTCTGTAATTATTTGATTATCAAGTTTAGCCAGTTTAGATAAATTGTTTATTGATTTTTTTACGGAAGGATTTATTTTCTCTAGCTTAGGTAAAATCTCATATCTTATAAAATTGCGTTTGTATATAGTGTTAGTATTCGATGAATCAACATTAGGCGTTAAATTATTAATTTCACAATATTCTTCAATTTCTTTTCTGGTACAGTCTAATAGAGGTCTGTAAATGTTACCTCTGATTTCTTGAATTCCCTCTAGCCCTTTAATGCCGGTACCTTTGATGATTCTATAAGCCACTGTTTCTGCATTGTCATCATTGTTATGTGCCGTAAATATTCCATTAGCATTATATTTTTTAAGTACTTCATTAAAAAAAAAGTATCTTGCTTCTCTTGCTGCCGTTTCAGTTTTTTTTAAGTTAGATGGTGCTTTCTGTGAATAAAAAGTTATTCCCCTTTTTTCGCAAAAATCCTTGCAGCGTTGTTCTTCTTGATCCGCTTCTTTTCCTCTCCAGCCATGATTATAGTGAGCTGCAATTAGTTTTATATCTTGTTTTGACAAAATATCTAACAGACACATCGAATCGTAACCGCCTGAAAATCCTAAAACAAAAGTTTTTTTTAGCAGGTTATATTTGTTTAGGAAGTTGTTTACTTTAAAAATTATTGATTTTTGCTGCATTCATTTAATATTCCGTATTTGATTTCTACAGCATCTACACCCAATTGTGCAAGTACTTTCATTGCAAGAGAAGATGGTTCTTCAATAATTGCGGATAATAAATCTTCAGAGCCTATTCTTGTTTTATTTTGTGTTTTTGCAAGTTGCCAAGCTCTTTCTAATACTCTTTTTGCACGTTTGGTATAGATGATTTCTTTATCAAAGTATTCATTACCAAAACCAACAAGATTTTCTACTTCTACTCGCATATCCTTAAGAGTTATCTCTAATTCTTTAAGAACCCTTGCACCTATACCTGTACCTTCTGATAATATTCCAAGCAGGAACATCTCTGTTCCTACTATGTTTCTGCCTATACGCCTTGCTTCCTCTTTTGCAAGTCTTAAAATCCTTAAAGTTTCAGGCATTTGTTTTTCTATTGGTTTTACTATATCGTGTACCAGTTTCTCCTCATCTATTCTTAAGTCTTTTAACACATCGTATGCAAGCCCCTTTTTAGCTGTCAATATACTTAATACAACGTGTTCAGGGCGAACAACAGATGAACCGTATTCCTTTGCTGTTTGGACGGCTAAATTCATTACGCCAAATGCGTTTGGTGTAAATATTATTTTCTTATCCTCAAATTCGGCTTGTCTTGATTGTTGTTTTGCTAGTGAATTCGTAAATTTATCTAATGTAATTCCGTTCTCTTCAAAAATTTTGTTTAAATCAGAGTTTTGTTCCTCTAATATTGCTCCAAAAATTTGTTCTGTTCCTAAAATTTCATAATGTGATGCAGAAAGCTTTGCTGCAGCATTCTCTAAAATTTGTGAAAGCTCTGAACCTTCATAGATTGATTCAAAACAAGATTTTCCTTTGTCTTCATCATCTTCTGCTGCCTCAGGATGGCTTAGTTTCTTTGTTTTTCGTTGTACAAGTTTCGCTAATATTTCTCTTGCCTGATAAAAATTAAACCCAAATGAGGATAAAATTTCTTCTATTGTTGAATTCTTCTCTGTTATTATGACAAAAAATAAATGCTCAAATAGGATGTTTTCATTTCCTGTTTTCTTGGCAAAGTCCATTGTACGTTTCAAAAACTCTTTGCATTCTTTGCCAAAAGGAACCTCACGGTCACGTGCGTTCTCTGAATATTCAATACCTAGTTTATCCAGAATTTTAGCTTCGGTAATATCGTACATTTTAAATAGTTTTAGCGAAATCCCCTTAGCTTGCTTAACAAGTGCAAGTAAAATGTGTTCAGGTTTTACTTCGCTGCTATTTAACTTAGATGCAAGATTTCTTGCTTCTATAATAACATTTACAGCTTTTTCCGTGAATTTTTCTAACACGACTACTCCTCATCATCTGGTATATTTTCAATGTATTCTGCGACTTCTTGAAATTCGTCATCTTCTAAATTTATAAATGAAATATCTTCTCCGTCTTCTTCTATTTTCATTAGTACAAATTCGGATTCTTCATTTCCTTTTTGGTCTGCAGGTAGTAAAAGTGCATATTCGTTGCCATTATATTCTACTATATTGAATAGTTCGCAATATATGGTGTTTCCATTTTCATCAATAATTTCTATAGTAGTATTTTCCGGTTCTTTATTAGTCATTTTACCCTTCCTTAATTTACCCTTGATAGGTATTGTTCAAGTATAATACAAGCACTTTCCATGTCAACAAGACCTTTATTTTTCCTGAAGTCGACTTTCCTTTCTCGTAATCGTTCTTCTGCGTATTCTGATGTTAAGCGTTCATCTTCAAATATTATATCAAACTCAGGAAAATTTTTTGAAAATTTTTCACAATCTTCAGCTTGAAAACCTTTTGTCCCATCCATATTTATTGGTAGTCCTATGACGATTTGCTTTACATGATTATCTTTTGCCAATTTTTTAATTGATTCAATCGCTTTTTGCTCAGGAATTCTTTCAATACATAAAACAGGAGTTGAAGTTATATGTAAAAAATCACTTAGAGCAACTCCAATTCGTTTTGTTCCTACATCAAGTCCCATTAGTTTAAACATTTTCTACCCATTCTGACTCAATCCCTGAGATAATTAAGTCCAGCTCAAGTCGTTTAAATTCTCCGACTTGTGCTTTTTTCATTTTTTTAGTGA